>JALNVG010000325.1 GCA_023227685.1 Bacteroidaceae bacterium | reverse complement strand
TCGGCCATTCTTCGCGAAGATACGTACGGAGATAATCATAGCCCGCTCATTCCGGCTCTATTTGGCGATTATGTGCTCTCAAAACGAGGACATCTTGTTGCCAAATGTTCGGTTTCACGCAATTACCATTTTCCCACTCTCAACGATCTATATTTCCTTCCGGGAGGAAATCCGGACTTGAAAAGAGAAAAAGGATTCAGCTACGATGGCGGACTTTCTTTTGCTATCGGCAAAGACAAACGCTTCTCTTTGACCGGCGAAGCGACCTGGTTTGATTCTCACATCGATAACTGGATTGTCTGGCTTCCCTCTTTCAAAGGATTTTGGACACCAAAGAATGTAAAAAAGGTTCATGCCTATGGAATTGAGCTCAAGGGAGGACTAAAATATATATTTACACGCAATTTATATCTCGGACTTAACGGCAACTTCAGCTGGACACCTTCTATCAATCATGGAGACCCCACTGATTGGGCGGATAATTCTATCGGCAAACAATTGGTTTATATCCCCAAAAGATCTTCATCGGCCACCGCACGAGTATCCTACAAAAGCTGGTTATTAAGTTATAAATGGTGTTACTACAGCGAACGATACACCACTTCAAGCAATGAAACTTCTACAAAAATCGGACGTCTATCCCCTTATTATATGAGCGATGTGACCATAGAGAAACAATTCAAACTACCATGGGCTGCGATGTCACTAAAGGGGGTCATCAACAATATCTTCAACGAAGAATACGAATCTGTACTTTCGCGACCCATGCCCGGTATCAACTACGGGATACTTCTGGAAATCAGGCCCAACTGGTAGAAAGACCGGCAGATAAAACGTTTATTTCAAAAAAGCAAAATAAACAGCTACCACCAGAAAGAAAAAAGCCACAAAATGATTCCATTGCAATGTCTCCCCTTTAAATACTATTGTTGTAAATATTATAAAGATAATCAATGTTATCACTTCTTGAATCACCTTCAACTGCATCAGACTAAAAGGACCGCCATTACCGTGAAATCCAACACGATTGGCCGGAACCTGAAACGAATATTCAAAAAGAGCAATGCTCCAAGAAAGGATGATAATCATCCACAAAGGCCAGTTGGTAGTAATCTTCATCTCTTGCAATTTCAAATGCCCATACCACGCAAACGTCATGAACACATTTGAAACGATCAACAATAAAACCGTATATAAACCTTTCATCTTACCTTATGTTATCGGTTAAACTCATGCGAGAAAATACATTTATATCATATATGACCCGCAAAGATAACGGTAATTGTTGAATTTATAAACATTCATCCCATTATTGCACCAAACAACAATCCGGCCAACGTAGAAAGTATGATAACAAGAGACACATAAGTCAGCGTCTTTCCCCATCCCAGCACACTCTTGATGACAAGAATACTTGGCAATGATAATGAGGGTCCGGCCAACAACAGTGCCAATGCAGGCCCCTGCCCCATACCCGAATTTAATAATCCTTGAATAATCGGTACCTCAGTGAGCGTGGCAAAATACATGAATGCACCTGCGATCGAAGCAAAAGCATTTGCAAAAATAGAATTCCCGCCAAGAAGTGTAGCTACCCATTCATTTGGAATCACACCGGATATAGAGGTCTGTCCATGGGTGGAACCTAATAAAAAGCCGGCCACCAATACACCGATGACCAATAATGGAAGTATCTGCTTGGCAAAGCCCCAGCTACTCTCAATCCAATCCCGATTTTCAGAAGCCGGACCGACTTCAGCCTCAGCAACTTCATTACCCTGTTTGCGGTGATCAGTAAGCGAAACAAAACTGACGGATACGATGCCCGTTACCATCGAAGCCATCGGATTTTTGAATATAAGCACACTTACAATCGTTACCAGATATGCAATAGCCACTTTCCACCAAGCTAACTTGAGAATAGAAACCAATGAATAAGCCAAAGGAATAGTAAACAACCCGACTATCCACCATTTAAAAGAAAACAAATAAAACCAGACACTTGACGTATCATTAGCTGCCGGTTTACCCCAATTTGCAAAAATAAGTATCAACACCAATGTAAAAAAGAATGTAGCTGTCTGCCAAAGTGGCCTTTCCTCTTTCACATCGGGAAATGCAATCTGCTCGGCAGCCTTCACCCGCTCTTCTTTTCTATATATAAAAGACATCAACCAACCGATCAACACACTAAAAAATACGGCACCGATAAAACGGGCAATGCCCAATTGCGGACCAAGAATACGTGCCGTTAAAATTATTGCCAGAATATTAATAGCCGGACCGGAATAAAGAAAAGCAACAGCCGGACCAAGACCCGCACCACGTTTGTGTATACTCGAAAAAAGTGGTAAAACGGTACAAGAGCAAACAGCCAACACCGTTCCTGAAACTGCTGCTACAGAATATGCCACCCAACGTTTTGCTTTCCCTCCGAAATATTTGATGACCGCTGCCTGACTGATAAAAACAGAAATAACACCGGCGATAAGAAAAGCAGGG
>JALNVG010000324.1 GCA_023227685.1 Bacteroidaceae bacterium | reverse complement strand
TGGAAAGAAACGCACCAGATTATCAATAATGGGCAAACAGTTCTTATGGAACACAATGTTATGCCTAACGAAACAATAAGTGCAGCTATAGGATTAATGATTGTTGGTTTTGCTGTTGTTTATATACTCGAAAAAATCTCAATGAGAATTTCAAAATAATATAAATAACTTATGCAACTATTTTTTGAAACTACTTATGAATGATTATAATAACAAAAGATGAGATTTGATGAATTGAACTTAGAAGAGGCTGTATTGGACGGTCTCGATGCAATGAATTTTATAGAAACTACGCCTGTTCAGGAACAGACAATACCATTTATTTTGCAAGGCAAAGATATTATTGCTTGTGCCCAAACCGGTACAGGAAAAACGGCCGCATATGTGTTACCTGTTATCAATGAATTATATAAAGGTAATCATCCTGAAAATGCGATTAATGCTGTCATTATGGCTCCTACACGTGAATTAGCTCAACAGATTGACCAACAAATAGAAGGATTTGCTTACTTCATTCCGGTATCAGCTGTAGCAGTCTATGGTGGAACAGATGGTACTGCCTGGGATCAACAAAAAAAAGGAATGCAACTAGGGGCTGATATCGTTATCGCAACACCGGGAAGATTATTGTCTCACATCAAAATGGGGACTGTAGACTTGACAAAAGTTTCCTTTTTTATATTAGACGAAGCCGACAGAATGCTTGATATGGGATTCCATGAAGATATTATGCAGATATACCAATTATTACCAAAAACTTGTCAGATAATAATGTTCTCGGCCACTATGCCAGATAAAATACGTACATTAGCTAAAAACATTCTAAAAAATCCGGAAGAAGTAAAAATTGCTATTGCCCGCCCACCTGAAACAATTATCCAGTCAGCCTATATATGTTATGAGAATCAAAAAATACAGATTTTAAAAGACTTATTTTTACAATCACTGCCGAAGCGTGTTTTAATCTTTTCTTCCTCTAAACTAAAAGTAAAAGAACTGACTAATACACTAAAAAGAATGAAATTTAATACCGCTGAAATGCATTCTGATCTTGAACAACTACAACGGGACGAGGTAATGAAAGAATTTAAAAATGGACATATAGATATATTAGTCGCAACCGATGTCGTATCAAGAGGCATTGACATTAATGACATTACTCTTGTAATCAACTATGATATTCCTCATGATCCTGAAGATTATGTACATAGAATAGGTCGAACAGCCAGAGGTACAAATGAGGCGGGTCTTTCTATCACCTTTGTCTCACAGGAGGAGCAACCTCAATTCAAACAAATAGAAGACTTCCTTGAAAAGGATATTTATAAAATTCCTATTGATCCAAAATTCGGAGATGCACCTCTTTATGAACCAAGTAAATGCCGAAAAAGGGGAAATAATTCGCTAAAAAACAGGAGCAAGTCATCTTATAAATCTCAAAGGAGAGATTATAATAAATCTTCTGAAAATGGAAAAGGCATACAAAAATAGTTTTCTATATTTGTACGCCTTTCATCCAATAAAAATATTGTGAGATTAACTATTCATTGAGGCCAAGAATTCTGCATTGTCGAATGTTTGTTCCATACGTTTTTTTACAAATTCCATAGCTTCCAAAGAATTCATATCCGACAAATATTTGCGAAGAATCCACATTCTGTTTAAAGTCGTTTCATCTTGCAACAAATCATCACGACGTGTACTTGACGCCGTGATATCAACTGACGGATAAATACGTTTATTTGACAACTTTCTATCCAATTGCAATTCCATATTTCCTGTACCTTTAAACTCTTCAAAAATCACATCATCCATTTTAGAACCCGTCTCGGTTAATGCTGTCGCCAGAATAGTGAGGCTTCCTCCATTCTCGATATTACGAGCAGCACCAAAAAAACGTTTTGGTTTTTGAAGAGCATTGGCATCAACACCACCAGAAAGGACCTTGCCAGAAGCAGGCTGAACTGTATTATATGCACGGGCTAATCGAGTAATAGAGTCAAGAAGAATAACAACATCATGGCCACACTCAACCATCCTCTTCGCCTTATTCAATACAATTTCGGCAATCTTCACATGGCGCTCTGCCGGTTCATCAAAAGTAGAAGCAATTACTTCAGCATCAACGCTTCTAGCCATGTCTGTAACCTCCTCAGGACGCTCATCAATTAAAAGAACAATCATATAAACTTCCGGATGATTAAAAGCAATTGCATTTGCTATATCTTTCAAGAGCATTGTTTTACCAGTTTTAGGCTGAGCCACGATTAAACCACGTTGCCCTTTTCCTATCGGAGAAAACAAATCTACGACACGAACAGATATATTATCATATACTTTAGGTGCTTTCTTTGCTGTGAGCATAAATTTCTCATCAGGGAAAAGCGGAGTCAGATGATCGAAAGGTATTCTATCGCGAACTTCTTCAGGCAAACGGCCATTTATCTTATCGACTTTTACTAATGGGAAATATTTTTCGCCTTCTTTAGGAGGGCGTATAGAACCCTCAACAACATCGCC
>JALNVG010000323.1 GCA_023227685.1 Bacteroidaceae bacterium | reverse complement strand
TTGTGCGCTTATTAATTAAATGGATGTTTGAAATGAGAAATCTCAGTAAGGCCATATTGGTATTTGTAGTTTCTGTACTAATGAGCAGCAATGTTAATGCACAATATTATATAGTAAAAGGAATAGTTGTAGATTCTCTGACTTTAGCACCTTTATCCTACATTTCTGTTAGTCTGCAGGGAACAACAGATGGAGTGAGTACTGATGCAAAAGGACATTTTTTCTTTAAAACTCATCATTCACAGGCTGTTTTAAAGGTCTCATCGGTGGGATATGAATTGTATAAGCGGAAGATTCATCTGCCAAAAGATAATGATTTGGAAATTAGGATAAAACCTGCCAGCTATAATTTGGCGGAGGTTATTATTAAGCCTAAGCGAGAGCATTATAAGAAAAAAAATAATCCAGCGGTTGAGTTTGTACGGGG
The DNA here is from genome assembly GCA_023227685.1 of Bacteroidaceae bacterium. Lineage (GTDB taxonomy): Bacteria > Bacteroidota > Bacteroidia > Bacteroidales > Bacteroidaceae > JALNVG01. Next base: position 2,111 of record JALNVG010000323.1, on the reverse strand, counting down.
TATGATAGCACATCGCGATGATAATTCACTTAACAATCTTGATTATTGGCAACGAGATTGTTATGGGAAAACAACTTTTGCTATTAATAATTTTGATTCGGTAAAACAGCGAAAAAGTGAATATCGCAGATTTAAATTTCTTATGAGTTATGTGGATACTTCGGCCGTAACAGGAAAACCGATTCTCACTGTTTCAACTCGTGAATTATTGGCTACTGATTTTTATCGTAAATCTCCTCATGAAGAGAAGCAATGGATCAATGCTCGCAGACATGCTGGCATTGATGAAATGTTTTCACAACAAGGGATACAGGCGATGATTAATGAAGTTTTTAAAGATGTTGATATTTACGAGAATAATATCACACTCTTTACTAATAAATTTGTGAGCCCATTGTCGCATCTCGGACCGTCATTTTATAAATATTATTTAATGGATACTTTGCAGATAAACCATGAGCGCTGTGTTGATTTGGCTTTTGTACCTTTTAATTCGGAGTCTTTCGGCTTTACAGGACATTTGTATGTTACACTCGATTCTACTTATTTTGTAAAACGTGCTATTTTAAATTTTCCAAAGAAGATCAATTTAAATTTTGTGGATTATATGATTTTGGAACAGGACTTCAAACGTTCGGATCTGGGATGTCGTTTACTAACTCATGAAAATATTCAGACAGTTTTCAAATTAACTGATAAGGGTGATGGTATTTATGCTCAATATTTGAAGGATTTTTATAATTATTCATTTAATTTATCTCCAGAGGCAAAAGAAGCCTATAATCGACCGGAAAAGGTTATTGAAGAGAATGTTGCATTATCTCGACCGGCTGTTTATTGGAATGAGAAACGGCCGGCTGGCGTGATTACTAATAATGAGAAGTCGGTTGATGTGATGATGAAGCGGCTCCGTAGTTATCCTGTCTTTTATTGGACAGAAAAGATCTTTTCTATCTTATTTTCGGGCTATGTTCCGATACCTAGGGATGCACCTTTATTTTATTATGGTCCGGTGAATACTACTATTAATAGTAATTCGTTGGAAGGAGTCCGAATTCGTGCGGGAGGTATGACTACAGCTTGGTTGGATCCGCATCTTTTTCTCAAAGGTTATGTTGCATATGGCTTTAAAGACAAACGAGTGAAGGGGCTTGCTGAAATCGAATATTCTTTTAATAAGAAAAAGGAATATGCGAATGAGTATCCTATACGTTCGTTGAAGCTTCGTTATGAGTCTGAAGTGAATCAATATGGTCAGGACTACATATATACTAGTAAGGATAATATGTTCCTGATGCTCAAACGACAGAGGGATGATCGGATAGGATATATTCGTAATATGGGATTAACTTATACAAACGAGTTCTATTCAGGCCTTTCGGTGAATTTTACTATTCAAAGACAAACATTGGAATCTTCTTCGTTAATACCTTTTATTAGGACGACAGGATATACCAATCAGTCAATAAAACAGTTTTCTAATACTGAAGCCCAACTGAAAGTGCGTTATGCGCCGAAAGAAAAATTCTATCAAACACAATGGAATCGTTTTCCAATATCTATGGATGCTCCAGTGTTTACGTTGACTCACACAGTTTCCAGGAAAGGGTTACTTGGTAGTAGTTATACTTATAATCATACGGAAGCTGGCGTGCAAAAGCGTTTTTGGTTCTCAGCTTTTGGTTATACGGATGTAATATTGAAAGCTGGTAAGGTGTGGAACAAGGTTCCTTTCCCATTACTGATTTTTCCAAATGCTAACCTTTCTTATACTATACAGCCGGAATCTTATTCATTAATGAATGCTATGGAATTTATGAATGATGAATATTGTTCTTGGGATGTTACTTATTATTTGAATGGTTGGTTGTTTAATCATTTGCCTTTGGTCAAAAAAACGAAATGGCGTTCAATTCTTTCGAGCAGGGGATTGTACGGGCACTTAAGTAATAAGAATAATCCATTATTGACTGATGGATTGTACCAATTTCCCGATGGATCTTTTATGATGAATAGTATACCTTACGTTGAGGTTGGTGTGGGTATCGAAAATATTTTCAAAGTCTTGCGTTTTGATTATGTATGGCGACTTACTTACCGCAATCTTCCCG
>JALNVG010000322.1 GCA_023227685.1 Bacteroidaceae bacterium | reverse complement strand
TTTCAAACGATCTAATGATGCTTATCGGCAACTTAATGCAATGGAAAATCCGTGTTCCATCTTTTTTCAAAAAGACTCTACACTCCTTAATTGCAGACACTATTCATAAGATCTGTACAAAAACCGTCTGGAAAAAAAATGATGTTCATAAAACAGCCGCCAACGTACGACAATATCGCGTCAAATTGGGCTTTTCGGAAGAGTGGATGACTGATTATGTTTATCATATCATCATTCTGGCAAAAAAAGAGCCTAAGCACAAAGATGATGATAACAAGAAAAAGCTCTGATCAAGCAAAAAATCAGCAAGAGAAAGACCTTTCGGAGATACAGATTGAAACACATCCTTTAGATCCTTTCTTACCATCTAACGCACTTTTACTAATGCTGGGGAGCTTTCCGCCACCAAAGATAAGATGGTCTATGGATTTTTATTATCCCAATCTAAACAATGATATGTGGCGGATTTACGGTCAACTTTTCTATGATGATAAAAATTATTTCCTCTGTAAAACAATAAAGAAATTCGACAAAGATAAAATTACAGATTTTCTAAGTGAAAAAGGTATAGCTATTTTCGATTGTGCAAAATCCATCCGACGACTAAAACATAACGCTTCGGATAATTCTCTGGAAATAGTGGAAAAAGTTGACGTAAAAGAACTTTTAAAAAGAATATCTCAGTGCAAAGCTATCTCTACAACTGGATTAAAAGCAACAGAAACCACCTGCTGTATATTAGGATTGAAAGCTATTCCGCAAATAGGCGAATATTTAGAATTTTCGTTTGAGAACAGAAATCTTCGCTTCTATCGAATGCCATCATCCTCCCGTGCCTACCCCATCAACATAGACCGAAAAGCCGCTACTTACCGTATTCTGTTCCAAGATTTGAAAATGCTTTAGATTCTTTCATAACTTGCTGTTTGAATAGGCATATCGAGATTACGCAGCACTTTCTCTAAAAGAATGCCTTCACGTGGATCATATTCATATCCAAAAGTCGCTCGTATACCTTGTAAGATAAATTGCACTGCCCTATCAAGAGCCATCGGCAAATTATCACCCTGCAATAAAGCTCCAATCACCACACTGGTAAAAGTATCACCAGTTCCCGGATAATGAGCAGGTAAATATGGACATGTAATCTTCCAATAACGGTCCCCCTTTTTGTTATATGCATATACCGACGTTTTGTGATTATCGTCAAGTACGGGTACACTGGTCACTATTACAATTTGCGGTCCATCATCCGATAAACGGTGAAGATAATTTTTAATATCTTCATCCGTAAAAATCTCGGGAAGTTTTTCACCAAGAAGAAAGCTAAGTTCAGTCATATTGGGTGTAATCACATCAGCTTTTGTAATCAACTTGCGCATTTCTTCAACCATCTTCTGGTTATAAACTGTATATAACTGACCATTATCACCTAGCACAGGATCAACAACTATCAAACTGTTCGGGCGCCGAAAATCCTCTAAAAGACCAGAAACAATATGAACTTGTCGGGGTGAAGCAAGATAACCTGTATAAATAGCATCAAACTCTTCTTTCCTTCTCTTCCACTGAAAAATAATTTTCTCCATCTCGTCAGTTAAATCAAGAGATGTAAACTCTTTATATTCTGTATGATTAGACAAAAGAGCCGTTGGCAATGGACAAACATCAAAACCCATCGTTGTTAATATAGGAATAACAACATTGAGTGAAAGTCTTCCAACTCCGCATAAATCATGCACCGCCACAATTCTCTTAACCTTATTAGTATACATGATTCTTTTCAAAAAATTCTGTCAGTCCTTTTTGCGCGTCAACCAACTTTTCCTCCCAACTATTCACTGAATTATGACCAATAATATCTGTAACATATTTTATGGAAACAAATGGTACTTCCATTGTACGACAAACAAAAGCTTGTGCATAAGCTTCCATATCTATTACATCGCCTTCAAGATTAGAATGTTCAGTCACAAAGCTATCACCTGTATTACAAATACCATCATTCATCCAACTGCTACCAAATCCATACCGATTAAGTAAAGCAGAGGTATCAATTTCACTCTCAATACCTATATTGGCCAGCTTCCGCATATCACGATCTATAAATCGATGACAGACAAATACATCACCTATCTGATGGACGGCCGTCCCAGCCGAACCTATATTCAAGACTAAATCAGGTACAAACTGATGAATGAAATTAGAGAGATAATAGGTAGATTTCATTTTCCCAATACCTGTGAACAGATAATAAAATTCATCATCCGTTCCTTTGAAATCGACCATTTCGCCTTTAACGGCATAAGTTACAAGAATATTCTTTGCCATAACGCAATCAAATTTTGTATTCTATAACCCGACATCTGTCGAGATTCGCAAAAGTAAAGAAATAATATGAAAATAAGTCATGATGTAAGAGTAAAACATACAAATTCTTATTTATTTTAATAAAATAAGATATTTTCTTCAAAAATATTTTTTAAATCAGAGACTTAATCGTATTTTTGTGTGAAATAAAGTGTAGCAATGACAGAAGAAGAGAAACA
>JALNVG010000321.1 GCA_023227685.1 Bacteroidaceae bacterium | reverse complement strand
TGGTTGTAAAGATATTTTATATCCCTTGTTTCGATTATTTTCTATAAGACATTGTCCTCCCTGCGATAGATAAGTTCGGAGGTGACAAATGCAATTATACAATGAATCGCAAGCGATATCGTTGCTCCATATAGTATTTAGTAATTCATTACGAGAAACGTAGTAGTCTTTATGCTCTAATAGAAATTCCAGCACTTGTTGTTCTTTGGGTGTTAAAGCGTTTATTTGTCTGTCAAGGAAGAATAATGTACCATTCTTTAGTCTGTAGTCACCAAAAGTAACATTTTCGTCAATATCTTTAGGCATAAGCATTTGGATTGCCTGAAGAAGTTCCCTATTTCCGTATGGCTTTTTAATAAAAAGTCCAACCCCTTTTTCAAGGCTTTCGGTTACAGTTTGCACATCCGAATGTGACGAAATAAAGAGTATTGGAATTTTCGGACAATCAATCCTGATATTATCCAACTCTTCCAAACAACTTAAAGATCCAATTTCTATATCTAAAGCCAACAATTCGGGAATAAACCGGCGGATTATATTTCTGATATTACACAAAGTTGAACTGTATTCCACCTCATAGTCTTTTTGTTTTAACGCTGCACAGGTTTGCATTGCTAGATCCAGGTCGTCTTCAACATATAATATTCTTCGTTTCATAAGCAGACAGATATTAGTATGGAATGATTATGGTAAATGTCGAACCTTGTCCTATATGACTGTCAATATAAAGTTTGCCATTGATATCATGCAACAATTTTTTCACACTGTTCAAGCCAAGACCATATCCTTTCACTGTTGGTTTATCTACTTGCTTAACACGAAAGAATGGTTGTCCAATGCGTTTAATGTATTTTTGTTCTATTCCCCAACCATTATCAGCAATCTTTATTTGCAAGTTCTCCTGCTTTTTTGTCCAAATGACAGAAACATGTACATCGTTGTCAGCATACTTCAGTGCATTATCTAGCAAGTTTGTGAAACAGCGTTCCAGACGGACAGCATCAGAGTGTATTTGCGTTATCCTTTCTGGATTTGACAGAATTAAATGGCATTCTTTATTGTGGTATAAGTCTTTTACCTCATTCCAAATGTGTTCAAGCATGACAGGTAAATCTATATCACTTTCTTTTATTTCAAAGTTCCCTTCTTTTGTGCTATTCAAAACAAATTCAATCTGATCATTTAATCGGAGGATACGGCTTTTACCGCGTTCCATAATTCCGTGTTCCATTTCATTCATGTTCTTTTCGCTAACTGACTCCAACAAAGTATATATGGCATTAAGAGGAGATTTCAAATCATGTACCATGTTGTGTATATTTTCTTCTTCTTGTTTTAACATCTTATCCTTCTGCCATAGTTTGTCCGACATATAATAAATAATGTAAGCGATGAAGCAAACGAGAAGGGACGATAAAATAAGTGCATATTTCATGCGTTCCAATATATAATTTGCAGGAAGGGTGTATGCGGCTTGTACAAACCGTGTCATTTTGGTACCTATCGGATGTTTTGCAGTTAAAGTAAATGAATGATAGCTTGCTTTGCTCATTTGCGACAATATCCGGCCTTGGTTGTCGGTATATCGTATCCATAAAGGAGCAGGAAGATGTTCGGTACATAATGATCGTTCAAATAGACTATACAAAACGGATAATTTGATAGGATTCTTTAGCATCATCCAATCTTGTTCAACCTGAAATAATATTTCCATTTGGTTTTGTCCAACGTTCTGAGTAGACATTTTCCGTAAGTCCAGCGTTTCGCCTTTTAGAGAATCTTGCTCTTTTTGCGTCATGCTTCTTGCTGATTTTATTGTTACTTGTTGTCGGTTTGGGCCGAAAATCCTGGCAGATAGTTCCTTTTTTATTGATTGATCAAACAACGTTTCCACTTTTTTTTGCCAAGTGATTTTGTATGATGAATACATATTGTAAAGCCAAAATCCCTGTAGAAGAAGTAACACCACAATACCTATGATTGATATAAATATAGATTTTCTCATATTTACTAATTATATACGATGCAAATATAACATTATAATACTAATTTAGTCTATATGTTGAAAAGATAAATTAATTTAATATTGGGGGTTGATGCAGTGTCTAGATTACTATTAACAAAAATATGAGGTATAGATTAGCCTAGCTGGAAAGGTTGCAGTGTATTTTTGTAATCATGTTAAATGTAAGATTTATGGAAGAAGAATTGTTAAATTATAGAGAGATGGACACCATCAAAGGTGGTGGCTATTGGATTATATGGAATCCAAACTAAGAGCTTTGTTATTCAAACAGAAAGTTTATTGAAAATGTATTAATGTTTATATCTAATCTACGTGAAAATGCAGAAATGTGGAATTCATTTCTTAACAAAATCAATTGCAAATAGAATAGTTTTTATTTACGTATTTTAAAATAAAAAGGATAATGAAGTATTTTTATCTGATCATGTGTTTTGGAATCATATTTCCATTTGTATTGGATGCCCAAATAAAGGGAACAGTTGTCGACGAATCCGGAATGCCGCTTGAATCAACAAATATTGTATTACTGAATAAGGGG
>JALNVG010000320.1 GCA_023227685.1 Bacteroidaceae bacterium | reverse complement strand
TTACTATGGATGAAATCGCATTTATGTTAGGGATTTCTAAGCGAACGCTGTATGAAATATTTTCTGATAAAGAGACGCTTTTAGTTAATTGTCTTGTTCTGATGTTTAAAGATAGAGATAAGCTCTTTCTTGATATTTATAACCGTTCGTCTAATATTTTAGAGACGATGTTGTTTTCATTTCAAAAAAGTATTGAGCTAATGCATGACGTTGACAGGCAGTTCTTTATAGATATCAAGATGTATCCTCGTGCAAAGCAATTTTTAGAGGAAAAGAAAATTGATGCGAACGAAAAGACTCTCTTTGCATTCAATTTAGGCAAAGAACAAGGTATTTTTCGTGCGGACATCAATTCTGAAATTATTGTTATATTACTTAAATGGCAATTTGATTCATTAAGAAAAACAAAAAATTTTCAAAAATATTCTTTCCTTGAAATCTATGAATCTATTATGTTTACTTTATTGCGTGGAATTATAAATGAAAACAGCTCTGATATGCTTGAAGATTTCATCTTACATTATAGAGAAAGCAGGGGAAAATTATAGTTCTGATTTATTAATACAATATTTTATAACCTTGCTTCAAGTACATAAACCATTTGTGGATCTATTGTTTCTACTTTTTCACCATCTCCTTGCAAGGCTTTTAATACAAAAATATCAAGTTTGTGGTTGCGTTTCCATAATTCGGTATCCAAAGATGGTTCCCAAGCATCAACATTGAAACTCGTTAAATCATGTACTTCCCAATTCCTCTTATTTATATTTCTACAAGTAGCCAATGATACTTTGCTGCCACGTTCCGTATCACGGAAGATATAATATATTTTTTTGCCTTTTACAACCATCTGTGGTCTTGAAATAGGAATCATTTTTGTTCCGCTACCGCTAAGGCTAAAAGGCGTTTTACGATTACCGACTTGTCGATTGTTCCACTTTTCTCCATCAAACCAAATTACTCTATATTGCGGAATTTTGCTATCTGTATTTTTCCAATAGGTTGCGATATAAGGATTTCCTTTTTCGTCGGTACTCATACTTGTCTGATTAATTAGTTCCGACTTTTGAGGAATGTGGCAAGCATATTCGGCATTTTCATAAGTGATAGGGAGTGTGTATTTTTCTCCGTTTGTTTTATACCAACTTTTTCCGTCATCAAAAGAACGGGCGTAACAAATGTCATGATTGGTTTCTACATTGTAGGTTTCGCGCCAAACCCATGACAGATGAATTGTTCCTGCCCGATCAACAAATAATTGCCAATATGCGTTTCTTTTATTTTCACCGTCAATCAATACATCTTGAATTCTTGTCCATTGTTTCGTTTGAATAGAATACTTGTTCATTACCAAGTTCCCGTTGCCAGACATACCAGAGCGATAGATAAATATCAAATCGCCGGAAGCAAGTCGATAGAATTCAGGATAGGTCACATCGTTTTCTTCTTTGCCGATCATCTGTTGTTTCGGTCCTAAGATGATAGAGCCTGGAGCAATACTACGACAATAATTTAAGGAATTGTTATGATGATCAAAAGCTGCGTGCAAGTAGCCGTTGCCGTCAACCATGATGCTGATGATATTATGAGCGTCGGTTACTTTTCCTTTATAGGGTGAACGTTGAATTGTCCATATCTTAGAATTTAGTTTTCGTTTGCCAATCGTTACATATCCTTCAGGGTCATAATAACTAATATACTGTTCGTCACCGAAAGTGGTTAGCGAACTATGTCTGAAAATCGTAGTATTGACAGAGGTACAGCTATAGCCCTTGCCAACAGCAATGAGCTTTTGCTGAGTGGAGCAGCTACTCAAAAACGCAGATAGGATAATGTACGATGCAGAAAGGAATAAAAATATAGATATTTTTTTCATGAATGATTTATCATTTTATGTTATGTGTGTGATCTTTTGGAAAATCTTGTCCCGACCAAGCTTTCTTTGAAGTCCAGTCGAGTGGGGCATCGGTCCAGAACGGATGATCAGCGGGCAATCCAAGAGGTAAGAAGGCCAGTGAAGCCATATATAAGCTGCCATTATCTGTATACCAGTCTGAAATATGAGGTTGAGAGCCATTAAATCCTAGTACAAGAAATCCTTTTTTGTTGAAATTCTGGTTGCCGGCAAACATCCTTTCAATTACAGCTGTCATCGCCGCCCTTACCTGACCGTTAGGTAATTCCTCGGGTAATTCTTGTTGCCAAGCGAGTAAGGCCAGCGGTTGAAGTACGCCGGTTCTATAAGTGATGGAGCGCCCGAAAACAGGAAAAGTGCCTTCAGGAGATATCAGCCTTTCAAGAATCATGCTGAAACGTTGAATCCTTTTCAATGCTTTTTCATAATGGGCCTTGGGTATGTTCCATTGATCTTTTTTACCGGAATCCGTCATTACTTGCAGGCATTCCAAATACATGGGTTGAATGACGAAGCTGTTATAATAATCAAAAGCAAAGTTCGGTCCGTCGGAGTACCAGCCGTCGCCCATGTACCATTCTTCTATTTTTTGAAGAGCTGAACTGATGCGGTAATAGTCACTTTGTGCGCCAGCTTTGTTTAAGAAACATTCTACGGTAGACATGAAAAGTAGCCA
>JALNVG010000319.1 GCA_023227685.1 Bacteroidaceae bacterium | reverse complement strand
TTCATTTTTAGGGTTCAAACTATTAATACATATCCATGGCGGCAATTATTTGATGGAAGAACCTTTTCATCCTATGATTAGAAGGATGTTGAAGTCTGTTTTTCAATTATCCTGCCCATTTATCGTTTTAAGTAAAAAAGAAAAGGATAGCATTGAAAAACGTTTTGGAAATAAGAAAATCTTTGTCTTACCGAATTCTGTAGATATACAAGATGATTCATTGACAAGAAAAAGTAATTTGCATCGGCCCCTAAATATATTGTTTATTGGTCGTATAGCCTCGTCTAAAGGTGTAGATTATATTTTGGATGCTGCTATAAAGATGAAAGGAAAGCTTCCTTTCCGACTTGTTTTTGCAGGTGAAGAGGAGAAAAGAGGAAAATATATTCCTTATGCTTTGAAACGTTTAGGAAATGATTATTTTCGTTATGTTGGAATAATTAACGGCCAGGCTAAAACAGATTTGTTGAGGAAATGTGATGTCTTTCTTTTACCTTCTTTTTATGAAGGACTTCCTATTTCGATGTTGGAGTGTATGAGCTTTGGTATTGTGCCGGTTGTAACAAATGTTGGTTCGATAAGCAGTTGTGTAGCCGATGGCGTGAATGGTTTGATTATTGGGCAGAAAGATACGGATGCCATCATAGATGCTGTTAAATTGTTGAGCAGGGACAGAGAACTTTTGGAAAACTTATCAAGTAAGGCACGCGAAACGATTATGAAGAAGTTTTCCCCTGATCAATATATTGCGAATTTGAATCGTATATATGATGAGGTAGGTGCGTATAGATAAGATAAAGATGGAAGGTAAGAGATACTTTAATGTCAGAATGGAATTCAGCAGAGATATATTCCATACAATTGTAGAAGATGCTGTTTCCACAAACAAAACAGGCTATGTTTGTTGCATAGAAAGTAATAATCTGACCGTTGCCAATTCGGATCCATTGTTTAATCAGGTCGTGAACCATGCATTGGTAAATAGTTGTGATGGTTCTGTTGTAGCTAAAATATTGTCGTATTTATATAAGCAATCTTTTGATTCTTATGTTGGAGCGGATGTTTTCATGCATTATATTTCTTTATGCAAATATCGGCATTTTTTTCTTGGTAATACGCCTGAAGTACTGAGTGGATTAAAAGAGAATTTGTCTGATATTGATTCAAATATAAGAAATATGCATTTTGATTCACTGCCTTTTAAGACTGTAGACGATTTTGATTATGCCGGTATCGCTGAAAGGATAAACCAAGACAGTCCAGATATGATTTGGATTTCTTTAGGTGCTCCAAAACAGGAATTTTTTATGAGCAGACTACAACCTTATTTGAAACGGGGTGTGATGTTTGGTGTTGGTGCGGTATTCAATTTTTATTCGGGAGTAGGAAAAGTAAAAAGGGCTCCTTCATGGATGCGCAAATGCAGATTGGAGTGGTTACATAGAGCTTTGGAAGAACCGGGGAAAAATGTCCCGCGTTATTTGAATTTTATTAGGATTCTACCTCAGCTTATCAGAAATGAGCGTAGAAAAGGCTGTTATCAGGATTAAGTTGCCGTAAAAGGGTTGTACAAAAAGATGAAATATGAAAAGCTGGAAAAATAAAATGGAAAAACTTTTGTCTCTGCCGAGATCGTTTTTCTTTTGTTTACGTTGCTTGCCTTTTGAGCAGGCAATAAAGATCCCTTTCTTATTGAGATACAATTGTAAAGTCTTGAAGAATAGAGCAAAGATCTATCTCCCCTCCGAATTCCGATTTGCTATGATTAAAATAGGTTTTGGTGATATTGGTATTTTTGATAAGCGATATGAGCGTTCAATAATTGAGTGGAATGGGAATATTACATTCCGGGGCGACGCATACTTTGGACAGGGTTCTCGCATCTGTGTAGGTAAAGAAGGCCGATTAACGGTTGGAGATCATTTCACAAATACAGCAATGGGGACTATTGTCTGTTTTGATAAGATACAAATCGGTGATGATGTGCTGACCAGTTGGAATACTTTAATCATTGACACTGATTTTCATGAAACACTTAATCTTGAAACAGGCGTCCCCAATCAGTATCATAAACCCATTTTTATACATGATCGCGCATGGATTGGTACTCGCTCAGTTGTTTTGAAGGGAAGTGAGATTCCTTCAGGATGTATTGTAGGTGCTAGTTCTACAGTAAATAGAATATTTGAAAATGAAAACACCCTCATTGCCGGTAGTCCGGCAAGAGAGTGCAAATACTGTATCACAAGAAAACTAGATTCCTTGTAATATAATGGTTATCTACTTAACTTAATAATCCGGCCGCCACTTCTTCGGCAACGGCTTTGCTTTTGATGACTTCTACCAGTTTTAGCCCAAAGGGAATAACTAATCCGGGACCTTTTCCTGTAATGACATGGTCGTCTTTTTCGACTGATTTGCCTGTTATTTCCGCTCCGATCAACATCCCTTCGAAACCTGGATAGCAGGTGGCTTTGCGTCCTTTTAGTAGGCCGAGCCTTCCCAAAACCAATGGAGCGGCACAGATTGCAGCAACGATTTTGCCCTTTTTATATTGCCCAATCAAAACTCCCCTGAGTGGATCGCAGGCATCCAGATTTTTACTTCC
>JALNVG010000318.1 GCA_023227685.1 Bacteroidaceae bacterium | reverse complement strand
ACATACAAATTCTTATTTATTTTAATAAAATAAGATATTTTCTTCAAAAATATTTTTTAAATCAGAGACTTAATCGTATTTTTGTGTGAAATAAAGTGTAGCAATGACAGAAGAAGAGAAACAGCAATTGTGTAACTTTGAGTCCAGACTTCGGCATTTGATTTTCTTACATGACGAATTAAAGAAAGAGAACGTTGAATTAAAACAGCAACTCAAAATTGAAATTGAAAAAAATCAAGAACTAAAAGTCGAAAACGATAAGTTGAATGTCGACTACACCAATATTAAGACAGCTGCGACAATCAGCATTAACGACAGTGACGTGAAAGAAACGAAGCTGAGATTGTCAAAATTAGTGTGCGATGTCGATAAATGCATCTCAATGTTGAATGAATAAAGATGTATGGACGATAAGATAAAGATAAATCTGCAAATGGCCGATTCGTTCTTTCCTCTCACAATCAATAGGGAAGATGAAGAAATTATAAGGAAAGCGGCTAAGCAGGTCAATATTATGCTGAATGAGTATAGAAAACATTATAGTAAGTTATCCGTTGAGAAATTATTTGCCATGACGGCTTTTCGATTTTCTTTGGAGGTTTTACAATTGGAAAAACATAATGATACCTTGCCTTATTCAACAAAAATTGAAGAATTAACAGACCTGTTGGAGGATTATTTTAGAAAATAAAAATAAATCCACAGATATGATAAAGAAAAAATCACGCACTACATAATGTCAGGAGCATATATTTCCCGATATTAGTAGTGCGCTTTTATTTATAATATATAAACTTAATAAAGAATGGTAGTAATAATAGTAACATGCATTGTAGCTTTTATCGTCGGTTGCTTCTTGACATACGTAATCATACGTTACGCCCTCAAGTCAAAATACGATGATACAATTAAGGAAGCTAAGACAGAAGCTGAAGTAATTAAAAAAAATAAATTACTAGAAGTAAAAGAGAAATTTCTCAATAAAAAAGCTGAACTGGAAAAGGAAGTAGCCGCTCGTAATCAAAGAATTCAACAGGCGGAAAGCAAACTAAAACAACGAGAACTTGTACTCAATAAAAGACAGGAAGATATTCAAAGTAAAAGATTAGGCTTGGACAACGCTCAAGAAAAGATCGAAGCACAAAAAAATATATTAGAAAAAAAGACTGAGGAACTAGACAAAATTCAACAGAGACAAATTGAACAACTAGAGACTATATCAGGCCTTTCTGCTGAAGAAGCTAAAAACAACTTGGTTGAATCACTGAAGGCTGAAGCCAAGACTCAAGCTCAATCTTTTATCAATGATATTATGGATGACGCTAAATTAACAGCCAATAAAGAGGCTAAACGAATTGTCATTCAAACCATCCAAAGAGTAGCAACAGAAACGGCTATTGAAAATTCCGTAACAGTATTTCATATTGATTCAGACGAAATCAAGGGTCGCATCATTGGTAGAGAAGGACGTAATATCCGTGCTCTAGAAGCTGCAACCGGCGTTGAAATTGTTGTTGATGATACACCGGAGGCTATTGTTATTTCGGCATTCGATCCCGTAAGACGAGAAATTGCACGGTTAGCTCTACATCAACTTGTCACAGACGGACGCATACATCCAGCCAGAATAGAAGAAGTCGTTGCCAAAGTTCGCAAACAAGTTGAAGAAGAAATTATAGAAACGGGTAAGCGTACAACTATTGATATGGGTATCCACGGTTTAAGTCCTGAGCTTATTCGTATCATCGGAAAGATGAAATACCGTTCTTCTTATGGACAAAATTTGTTGCAACATGCCCGTGAAACAGCTAATCTCTGCGCAGTTATGGCAGCAGAATTGGGATTAAATCCCAAAAAGGCAAAACGTGCTGGTTTACTACATGATATAGGTAAGGTGCCAGATGAGGAGCCAGAATTGCCACATGCTTTACTAGGTATGAAGATTGCCGAAAAATGCAAAGAAAAGCCCGATATTTGCAATGCTATTGGAGCCCATCATGATGAAATAGAAATGACTACCCTACTCGCACCTATTGTACAAGTATGTGATGCCATCTCTGGAGCACGACCGGGAGCTCGTCGCGAAGTTGTAGAAGCCTATATTAAACGACTAAATGATTTGGAACAATTAGCAATGTCCTATCCAGGAGTTACCAAGACCTATGCCATACAAGCAGGTCGCGAGCTTCGCGTCATAGTCGGTGCTGATAAAATTGATGATAAGCAAACAGAAAATCTTTCAAATGAAATAGCCAAAAAGATTCAAGATGAAATGACTTACCCCGGGCAAGTCAAGATAACCGTTATACGTGAAACCAGGGCTATCTGCTTTGCTAAATAACGTTTATTTAGAATATATAAATCACAAAAGATAAGATACCAAAATAAGCAGATGATTATGTCATCTGCTTATTTACAAACAAGTTTATTGGGCAACCAGACCCAAAAAGTAAGGCCTTTGCCATCTTCTGAATTCATACCCATTTTCCCTCCTGCTCTTTTTAAAATAGCATTACAAAGAGTAAACTCTATTCCGACATCATGAGTTAATATATTAGTCTTTTCAAAACAGGAAAGAATCATTTTACGTCTTTCTTCGGGTATTTCTATT
>JALNVG010000317.1 GCA_023227685.1 Bacteroidaceae bacterium | reverse complement strand
CGGAATATATCATTATATTCTAAAATATATAATATTTTTATTCAAACTAACTCACAATCTTATGAAAAAAAAAGTTTCAATTAACTCGGCAGAACAATTGTACAGCTTAGTAAAGCGATTGTTTATGTGGGTTTTGATAGGATTCATGACCGGTCCTGTCTTTTCGCAGTCTTCATTTCGTGTCAGTGGTGTTTGTTTGTCCGCAACGGATAAGCAGCCGTTGATCGGAGTAAACATTATGGCTACTAAGGGTGGCAATGGAGCAATTACCGACCAGAATGGTAATTTTGGTCTGATATTGAATGCTCCCACAACACTTAAAGTGTCGTACATCGGCTTTTTAAGCCAGGAGATTAAAGTCTCCAACGCACAAAAGGATTTAAGGATTATTCTTAAAGAAGACAACATGCAGCTGAATGAAGTTGTTGTTGTGGGTTACGGTGTGCAAAAGAAAAAGTTGCTCACTGGTGCCACCGTGCAAGTAAACGGTGACGAAATGGAGAAGTTAAATACGGTAAATCCGTTGGGTGCCTTGCAGAGTAAAACTCCGGGCGTGAGCATCGTTCAAAACTCAGGTATGCCGGGTGCGGGTTATAAAGTAACTGTGCGCGGACTTGGTACGACGGGTGATTTTGCTCCTCTGTATATTATAGACGGTGTGACCAACGGTGATATCAACAGTCTGAATCCTTCCGATATCGAGAGTGTTGATGTGTTGAAGGACGCTGCTTCGGCTGCCATTTACGGGTCGCGTGCAGCCAATGGCGTTATTCTGATTACAACGAAACAGGGACACTCTGGAAAGGCGCAACTCACCTACGACGGTTATGTCGGTGTGCAGAACGTGTACCGCATGCCCGATTTGTTAAATGCAAAAGAATACGCCATGATTATGAATGAGGGGCGCATGGAAGATGGTTTGACTCCTTATGATTTTTCTTCTTTGGTGCCCAACTGGGATAAAATAGAAGACGGTACTTGGAAGGGAACCAACTGGATGGAAGAAATCCGGAATAAGAATGCAATTATTCAAAATCATGCCATTAATATTTCCGGCGGTAACGACCGTTCAACTTATTCGATCGGCTTGTCTTACACTTATCAGGACGGTACGTTGGGAAAACCCGTCGAGCCCAATTATACGCGCTATACTGTTCGTATCAATACAGATCATAAGTTGTTCAATAAAGGGAACTTCGATTTATTGACTTTCGGCGAAAACATGACTTATACTTATACCGAAAAAAGAGGCATATCCAACGGTGATATGTGGAGTAATGATATCCGAAATATGCTGATTACTTCACCATTTCTTCCCAACAAGGATGATGATGGTGACTATCACAACGCAATCTCATGGGATATCCGTGAGCCGAACCCTATTGCGAAAATGGTGGATATAAATGGAAACAATAAAGATAAAGCGCACAATGTGCGTGCTGCCTTATATGCGATTTTGGAACCTGTAAAGGATTTGAAATTCAAAACCAATTTCGGTTTCACATTCAGCGCGGATTCATACCGCAGCTATGTGCCGACTTATAAATTGTCAAGCAATGTGCTGAATGACCAGGATATTGTGAATCAAAGTATGTCAATGGGATGCACATTAATGTGGGAAAATACGGGAACCTATAATTTCAAGATCGGAAAAGATAACAATTTCACCGCACTGCTCGGACAAAGTATCGAGGTGGACGGTTTGGGAGAAAGTATGAGCGGAACAAATACCAATTCGATATTCAGCGATTTTAATCATGCCTATCTGAGTAATACCCCTACCATATCGCTCACAAATACCAAATTGAGCGGTTCGCCATGGGGACGTCAAACTATTGCTTCATTTTTCGGACGTATGAATTGGGATTATCAGGGCAGATATATGGCTACTGCCGTATTGCGCGCAGATGGTTCAAGTAAGTTTGCCGAGGGGCATCGTTGGGGTTATTTCCCTTCCATCTCCGCAGGCTGGATTATGTCCGAAGAACCATTTATGAATGGAACGAAGAGCTGGATGGACTTTTTGAAGTTGCGTGCCAGTTGGGGACAGAACGGTAACCAGTCGATTCCATCATTCCAATACTTGTCTACTATCTCTTTCTCCGGAGCGAATTATACCTTCGGAACAGATAAATCTACGGTCAGCACGGGTGCCTATCCTGATATTCTGGCTAATTCGGATATCACATGGGAGGTATCTGAGCAAACCGATTTGGGATTTGATGCTCGCTTCCTGAATGATCGTTTGGGAATGAACTTCGATTATTATATTAAGACGACAAAGGGTTGGCTGGTGCAGGCTCCGGTGCTTGATACGACTGGTACGAACGCGCCTTACGTGAATGGCGGTAATGTGCAAAACAAAGGTTTCGAGGTGGCCATGACCTGGAATGACCATATAGCTGATTTTAAATACGGAGCAAGTATGAATTTGGCCTACAATAAAAATAAAGTGACCCGCATAGACAATTCGGAAGGCATCATTCATGGTGCCTCAGATATACTAAGCAACAGTACCGATGAGATGTATCGTGCGCAAGTAGGCTATCCCATCGGCTTTTTCTACGGATACAAAACTGCCGGCATTTTTCAGAACCAGGCGCAGATAGATAATTAT
>JALNVG010000316.1 GCA_023227685.1 Bacteroidaceae bacterium | reverse complement strand
TTTAAAATTTCTTCGGCATAAGTGACTTGTGGAATGCCTAACTTTTGAGCTACTTGTGCTCCTACTTGTGCGGTATCTCCATCAATTGCTTGACGCCCGCCGATGATAATATCGAAGTTCTTTATTTTACGAACGGCTGTAGCCAGTGCGTAAGAAGTGGCTAATGTGTCGGCGCCGGCGAAAGCACGGTCGGTCAATAGATATCCGTTATCTGCGCCCCGATAAAGTCCTTCGCGTATAATCTCTGCTGCACGTCCGGGCCCCATGGTTAGGATGGTGACAGTTGAGCCGGGATTTGCGTCTTTCAGCCTGAGGGCTTGTTCAAGAGCGTTCAGATCTTCCGGATTGAAGATGGCCGGTAGTGCCGAACGATTCACTGTGCCGTCGGCTTTCATGGCATCTTTCCCCACGTTTCGTGTGTCGGGTACTTGTTTTGCCAATACGATGATTTTCAAACTCATGTTATTAATTTTAATAATAATGTTCTTTCTAAAATTACGCTGCAAAGTTACTTAAACACTTTGTATTGCCAAAAAATCTATCTAAAAAATGCACAATAATAAAATAAATGAGCAATAAAAGGAATGTCAAATAGATGGAACATAATAACATTTGCCTGATTATTGTGCTTGGTAGTCTATGAAAATAGGCTGTTTGTTGATTTCTTTCTCTTTTATTGTCAGAATAACTTATTTTTGCAAAGGGAACAATCATTCATTAAAAATATGAAAATTGTGAGAAATTCTTTAGTGCTGACGAGCTTAAGTATATGGTTTTTATTATCTGTCGGTTGTATCATCCTTGTTTTTGGTAGTTCAACTTCCACACTTTCAACATCCAGTTCGCAGCGCTCGGTTATCTATGGCAGTTTCAACACTTCCGGAAATTATATAAATCTACAAACAAAAGATATGCATTAATTTGCTAATATATATTAAATATGTTATTAATTATAAAATTATACGGTTTTTGAGTATCTTATAGGGTCAGTTCTTCTAAATATTATATATTTGTTTAATAAAATGCAAAAAGTGAGTCAGTTTCGTTCGCAAAGAATTATAGAACAGTTTATCCATTTTTTTATATGGTTTACAATTTTCCTTTTTCCATTTATTTCGGGATTCATCTCTTTAAAAAATGGCTATTCGGAAAGTGAAGTGACCCATATGATAATCTTTTCTTATCTGTCTATATTGCCTTTCTTTTTACTTTTTTTACTAAATAATTGCTTATTTGTACCGAAGTTACTCTTTAAGAAGAAATATTATTTGTATTTACTTTTTGTTTTAGTATCTATCTTCTTTTTAGTTTCTATAATCTCTTCCAATGGTAAAGGTATGCCTAAATATGGGCAAAAAAGCAATTCTGCTATGGCTCCGGATTCGGTTGATGGACGATATCCTATGTTTGATACTCATCGTGATGGCATGAGACCAAACGATAGCTTTTATCCGGATAAACATCTCAAACCTTTTCCTTTTCCTCCTTTTTTATTTCCTTTTTTGTTGGCTCTTGTCGTTATAGCTTGCAATATAGGTATAAAGATGCTTTTTAAATCTCAGCGTGATGATGTAGTTCTAAAAGAGCTTGAACGACAAAATTTGCAAAACGAATTGCAATATCTGCGTTATCAAATTAATCCGCATTTTTTTATGAATACGCTTAATAACATTCATGCATTGGTAGATATTGATACTGAAAAGGCAAAGAAGACTATAGTTGAGTTGTCCAAGTTGATGCGTTATGTTCTTTACGAGGCTAACAATAAGGAGATTCATTTGTCGAAAGAAATTCAGTTTCTTGAAAATTATATAGCTTTGATGAGCATTCGCTATACGGAAAACGTAACGATTACGGTGAAACTGCCGCAGGACTATCCCGATGTGATGATCCCGCCTCTGCTTTTTGTCTCGTTCGTTGAGAATGCTTTTAAACATGGCGTGAGTTATCAGAACGAATCGTTTGTGAGTGTTATCATGCAGCTTGAAGAGGATAACAGGTTGGCCTTTTATTGTAGTAATAGAAAAGGTAAGCATGATGACCAACATCATGGCATAGGAATGGAAAATATAAATAAACGGTTAGAGTTGTTGTACGGCAACAATTATACACTTTCCGTCAATAATACACAAGAGAGTTTTGATGTTACACTTATAATACCCATACAAGAATGATGAAATGTATTGCAATTGATGATGAGCCTTTGGCTTTGTCCCAAATTTCGAGTTATATATCGCGAGTATCTTTTCTTACTTTGGTAAAGTCTTGTCGTGATACTTTTGATGCTATGAAAGTGCTCTCTGAGGATACTATAGATCTTATTTTTGTTGATATCAATATGCCTGATTTGAATGGAATGGATTTTATCCGCTCATTAGTAAATCGACCATTGGTTATTTTTACCACGGCCTATTCGGAATATGCCGTAGATGGATTTAAGGTTGATGCTGTGGATTATCTACTCAAACCGTTTGAATTCCAAGATTTGTATAAAGCGTCAGAAAAGGCAAGAAAGCAGCATGAATATATTCAGATGGCGAAAGAAGGTGAAATTATATCCGAGGATTCAAAGGTCAAGGATGGGGTACTCTTTGTAAAGAGTGATTATAAGGTTGTTCGC
>JALNVG010000315.1 GCA_023227685.1 Bacteroidaceae bacterium | reverse complement strand
GCTTGTATTAATTGCGTTGCGTCATGAACTCCGACGTAACTTTCGGTGGCTACACCGCAAAGGGCATGCATACAAGCACCGACCGACCATATTCCGATTGCAATGAAATACCCTTTCTTTGTGCCGAGCCAGTCTATAAATCTGCCTGAAAATAACATTGCTATAGCGTAGACGATAGAAAAGACGGAAACAATTGTACCGTAATTATTCTCATCCCAATGAAATTCAGGTTTAATAAATTCGTCCCATGTCAGGGATAATACTTGTCGATCAAGATAATTGACCGTTGTTGCGAAAAATAACATTGCGCAGATGGTCCATCGAAAGTTGGTCATCTTCATAATGTTAGTTTGTTGTGTACTCATGCTTATTGATTTATATTAATTCAAATTAATTTCTTGATGGCAAAATTAATTAATAATCGACTTATCACCATAGAAAAATTGTCTTATTTATTGCATTTTTTCGTTTATTAGGTGATTTTCATTTAAAAAAATTAAAAAAGTGTGTTATCGAACACAAAAAACATGTTTACGTACACGAAAATTTATTATTCCACAAATTTTATCGAAAATTGCACAAAAGTTTGTGACCTTTGTTTTATTTTTGTGTAATTGAAATATACATCAAAAAAAAACGAAAAGTCCATGAAAATGAAATTGATTTGTAGATATTTACTTTTAGGTATAATCTTTTTCCCGATGTTAGTGAAGGCTGAAAAGGAAAGTAATAAATTACCCTGGTCGGTAAGAATGACCCAATCGGAGATGATCCGTAATCCGAAAGCCTGGCAACTTGATTTTCAAACGAGATTGAAATGGGACTATTGCCACGGTTTAGAATTGCAGTCGATGCTTGATGTTTATGATCGTTATGGCGATCAGAAAATTTTTAATTATGTTTTGGCATATGCAGATAGTATTGTTCATGATGATGGTTCCATCGAAACTTATAAGATGTCGAGTTATAGTTTGGACCATATAAATTCAGGCAAGATATTGTTCCGGATTTATGAACAGACTAAGAAAAAAAAATATAAGAAAGCTCAAGATTTGTTGCGTAGTCAACTTGACAAACAGCCTCGTAATGCAGATGGTGGTTTCTGGCACAAGAAGATTTATCCTCATCAAATGTGGCTTGACGGATTATATATGGGTTCACCTTTTTATGCGGAGTATTCATTCCGCAATAATCGTCCTGAAGATTATGCCGATGTTGTGAACCAATTTCTTACGGTAGCACGCCATACTTATGATCCTGTTACTGGTTTATACCGCCATGCTTGTGATGTAAGTCATACGCAGCAGTGGGCAGATCCTTTGACGGGGCAATCAAAACATTGTTGGGGAAGAGCTCTGGGGTGGTATTCTATGGCTATAGTAGATGCTCTTGATTTTATTCCAAAACATGAGGTAGGACGTGATTCGATGATTTTGATAATGAATCAAATAGCCTCTCAGGTCAAGCGTTTACAAGATAAGACCGGTGTTTGGTATCAGGTTCTAGACAGGAGTGGAGATAAGGGTAATTATTTGGAATCATCTTGTTCATGTATGTTCGTCTATAGTTTGTTCAAGGCAGTAAGAAAGGGTTATATTGATGCTTCTTATTTAAAGGTTGCCGTTCGCGGTTATAAAGGTATCTTGAAACAATTTATCAAAGTTGATAATCAAGGATTGGTAAGTGTTACAAAAGTTTGTGCAGTTGCCGGGCTGGGAGGTCATCCATATCGTTCGGGTGATTACAATTATTATATTCATGAAAAAATTCGTGACAATGATGCTAAGGCGGTTGGCCCGTTTATCATGGCAAGTTTGGAATATGAAAGATTAAAGAAATAAGATTTGTTATACCTATATAATACTTAATTCCGATGAACAAGACATTAATATCCTTTTTTTGTTTTTTCTGCTTATTTCCAATCCATAGTCAATCGCAAACTACAATGATAAAATCATACGGAGTTGAGAATAATATGCCTGTGTTTTATCAGGCATTGAAGCAAAGTCTTACTTTTCCAATGGCTTGGGGTAACTCGCCCGAGAAAAACTTTCAACGTTGGCGTGTTAAAGCTCGTAAAACATTAATGAGCTGTATGGAAAATATCATATCGGCACCCAAAAGTTTTGATATGAAAATCGTAGATGTTGAGCAACGCAAGGGCTATAAGGCAGAGAAAATATTTTTTAATGTATCTGCTTGGAGCCGGATTCCTGCTTATATATTGGTGCCGGATGGAAAAGGTCCATTTCCGGCTATATTGATGTTGCATGATCATGGAGCACATTTTTCGATAGGCAAAGAAAAAATGATACGTCCTTTTGATGTAGATTCATTGATTTTGAAAGATGCTGATCATTGGTCGTGGGCATGTTACGGGGGGCAGTATCCGGGAGATTATTATGCTTCTCACGGTTATGTAGTACTTGCGATCGATGCTTTGTTTTGGGGAGAGCGCGGGCGAAAGGAAGGCGTTGATTATAACGGACAGCAAGCATTGGCTTCCAACCTTTTGCAGTTGGGCACCTCTTGGGGAAGTGTGATTACGATGGATGATGTGCATAGTGCGGATTTTCTTTCTTCACTTTCTTTTGTTGATTCATTGAAGGTCGGTTGTCTTGG
>JALNVG010000314.1 GCA_023227685.1 Bacteroidaceae bacterium | reverse complement strand
CTTAGTTACTGCTGCCGATTACGTTTTGAGACATACTCTTGGCAATACGGTTTCTAATTTGAGCTCTACCAGAGCACTTCGCGATGTCACCTGTAAATATGGAATGGAATATCATGCTTCGGCCGTTGGCGAGGTAAATGTAGTAGAGATGATGAAGGCTACTCATGCCGTTATTGGTGGTGAGGGCAATGGTGGGGTGATTTATCCTGCCTGTCATAGTGGTCGTGATGCCTTGGTTGGTATTGCTCTGATTTTAAGTCACTTGGCTCATGAAGGAAAGAAAGTTAGCGAACTTCGGGCTACTTATCCTTCTTATTTTATGGCGAAAAATCGTATTGATCTCACACCTGACGTTGATGTTGATGCCTTACTTTCCAAAGTAAAAGAGCATTTCAAGGGAGAAGAAATAAACGATATTGATGGAGTGAAGATTGATTTTGCTGACAAGTGGGTTCATTTGCGTAAAAGTAATACCGAACCTATTATACGCATTTATAGTGAAGCGGCTACTCAGAAGGCAGCGGAGGAAATAGGGGAGAAGATGATAGCAGTTGTTCACGAGTTATTACAAGAATAAGGATTTAATTAATAATTAGGCATATGAAGAAAGTATTATTATCGATGGCGTTTGTCACTCTCGGATTTGTTTTTGCTAATGCGCAGGGGCGTTACGAAAGCCGTCATTATAATCAGGAGAATAGTTCGTCGGGGAATATACGTTACGGCTTTGTTGCCGGTATGAATGTAAGTAATATATCTTCATCCGATATGGATTCAAAAGTGGGGCTGCGTTTTGGCGTTAAATCTGAAATTGGTCTTCCTGGACTGTCTGAAGGTGGCTATTTTGAGGTAGCTGCTTTAATCGATTCTAAAGGAGCAGAGAATGATGGCGCTACCGGTTATTCGAAATATACTTCTTATTATATAGATATACCTTGCCATATAGGGTATAAATATGTGGTTGATGAGAATGTTTCTCTTTACGGTAATGCCGGGCCGTATTTTGCTCTTGGCCTTTTTGGAAAATCGAGATATTATGGCATGAAAGATGATTCTTATACATCTTATTCATCAAGTCTATTTGGTGATAACAAGATGAATCGCTGGGATGTAGGATTGGGCTTTCAGGTCGGTGCGGAAATTAATGAGCAGGTACAGGTATCAATGGGCTATGATTTCGGACTTACCAGTCTTTATGATGATAATTCTCATTTTGCTAATAGCTTGGGCGGAAATTCCAAGAATCGAAACTTTTATCTTTCCGTTGGCTTTTTGTTCTAAAGGGGTTAGAGAGTACTAGTATGGAAAGGAAAACAAATGTATTCGCTTGATTTCTTGTTCGAAATTAGGCGTAAAAATACCTTTTCCTAAATTGGTCTTAATTTCATCGCTGTTCCAAAAGCGGCCACCGTCCAGTTCGTCACTTGGATTGATTGATCCATCGTATACAGTTTTGTGTACAAAGACGAGTTCACGTTCGCGATCGGATTCAAAAATATATTGAGTAATAAGTTCGGGAGTAAAGTCGGTTATGCCGAGTTCTTCTCGAACTTCTCGTTTAAGAGCAGTCTCGATATTTTCATTCAAATCAACATGACCACCGACAGAAGTATCCCATTTCTTGGGTTGTATGTCTTTCCATTCCGGTCGTTTCTGAAGATATAGCTCGCCTTTTGAATTGAAAACGTGAAGATGTACAACCGGATGGAGTAGTTTACTACCATTATGACATTCGCCTCGGGTAGCACTGCCGATGATGTTTCCTTGTTCATCGACTAATGGAAGTTCTTCTTGATTATTATCTTTCATAATAAATGTGTGTCATGGTATTAAGAAAGAAGAATCTCCATAACTTAAGAAACGGAACTCATGTTCAAGAGCGTATTTATATATCGGATGCCAGTTACCTTTTACAAAGGCGGATACAAGCAATATCAAGGTGCTTTGGGGTTGGTGAAAGTTCGTTATCATGGCTTTTACAATTTTGTACTCATATCCCGGAACAATGATAATTTGTGTGGTTGTATGTAATGTTTCCATTTCATGGTTGTCAAGATAATGCAGAATGTTCGTTAGACTTTCTACCGGAGTGAGCTTCTTATACGGTTCGTATGGTGTCCATTGTTTTGTATGTAATTCTGCTTCTGAGGCATCGGGATTATCCGCAAGCGCAACTCCTATAAAATATAAACTCTCAAGAGTTCTCACAGAAGTCGTTCCAACGGCTATGGCGCAAGCATTATGGTTAATAAGCTTCTGAATCGTATTGCGGGAAACTGATATATATTCAGTATGCATTTCGTGGCCTTCGAGTTCTTCACTTTTGACCGGTTTAAAGGTACCTGCACCTACGTGAAGGGTTAATTCTTCGATGTCTACGCCTTTTCTCTTCAGGGTATCCAATACTCGTGTAGTAAAATGTAATCCGGCTGTTGGCGCAGCTACTGATCCTTTTATTTTCGAGTATACGGTTTGATAAGTCACCTTATCATTTTCTTCAGTTTTTCTGTTTAAGTAGGGTGGTATGGGAAGTTCGCCGAATACTTCTAGAATATCTGCAAATGTGATGCTTTTGTCATTCCATGTAAAATCAATCCAGTGGCTTGTGCCACAACATTTACCACGGGTTGCAGTCAATGTGATGATATGATCTTT
>JALNVG010000313.1 GCA_023227685.1 Bacteroidaceae bacterium | reverse complement strand
TTATGGAAGTAATATTGAAAAAAGCAGGACCTTGATGGGATATGTACCGCAGTTCGCAGCACTGGACAAACGATTCCCGATTACTCTACTTGAGGTTGTTCTGACAGGATGCTTAAAACAAGGTTTATCTCTTTTTTACAGATATACTAAAAAGGATAAGGAAATTGCCCATGAACTTCTTGAGAAAGTCGGCATAGCAAGTCTTGCAAATCGACAGATATCAGAATTGTCTGGTGGTGAATTTCAGCGAATGCTTATCGCAAGGGCGCTTGCCGTTAATCCCCGAATTTTACTTTTGGACGAACCAACTGCCAGTGTAGATGCTGTTTCACGCGATCAGATATATAGTTTGCTCGCAGAACTTAATAAAAGTATGACTATCATCCTTGTTACCCATGATCTGCTTGCCGTCTCTTCGCAGGTTCACCGGTTGGCTTGCCTTAATGAACATCTTATTTATCACGGTGAAGCGGAGCTTACTGAAAGCATTGTAAACAGCTTATATGGTTGTCCAGTAGATCTAATTGCCCACGGAGTACCCCATCGGGTGCTCAAAGAGCACGAGGAGGGAACCCACATTGATTAAGGCGCTTTTTGAATATCAATTTTTGCAGAATGCTTTGATTTCTGGTATTTTGGCAAGTATCGTATGCGGAATAATTGGAGTAATTATTGTTGAAAAGAAACTTGTTATGATGAGTGGAGGAATAGCACACACATCGTATGGTGGAGTAGGTTTAGGATATCTTTTGGGTTTTGAGCCTATTATCGGAGCATTTATATTTTCTGTTTGTGCTGCTTTGGGAATAGGATATATTAAAAGAAAGGGCGGCGCGAGATCCGATGTAGTAATAGGATTATTTTGGTCACTTGGAATGGCTCTTGGAATTCTCTTTATTGCATTTATGCCGGGATATCCCCCCGACCTAAGCTCTTATCTTTTCGGAAATATTCTTTCGGTAACAAAGTCAGATCTTTTCTTAATAGTTGGTTTAACTATTATTGTAACGCTTGTAATTGTAGCTTTGTTTAATAATTGGAAAGCCTATCTTTTTGATGATGAATTCGCTTCAATAATTGGTATTAAAACAGCTTTTTTAGAATATCTGTTGCTTATACTGATTGCAATGACGGTAGTTGTATTAATCAGAGTGGTTGGAATCATACTTGTACTTGCTCTTCTGACAGCACCAGCTGCGACAGCAGGACTGCTCACCTCCAACCTAAAAAAACGTATGATATATTCCATTTTACTCGGTAATATCTTTTGTATTTCCGGCTTATGGATTTCATATAAAATGAATATTGCATCTGGAGCAGTTATAGTTGTTTTATCCGTTATCGGGTACTTTATATCATACATAATTCGCTCGATAGTTATGAAATATAAAAGAAAAAAGATTGCGAGAGGAATTTTTAATAACAGCTTGAAAGGTGATATCAATGAATAAATATGATTTTTCTGATAATTTAAAATCAAATGGTTTAAAAAGTACACAGCACCGTATAGATATACTTAATATCATAGAAAAAAGCAGTCAGCCTATTGCCGCTGATCAAATTTTTCAGGAAATGCAAAAAAGAGGCATAACGATCAATTTATCTACTGTGTATAGAACTCTTGATACTTTGTATGATAAAAATCTTATAACGAAGCTTAATATTGATGGTGATAACAGAACATTATTTGAATTTAATCGTATGCTACATACTCATCATCTGGTTTGCCTCGGATGCAAAAAAATAACAGTTATTGGACGCTGCCCTCTGATAGATTATGAAAAAAACCTTGCAAAAGAAACAAATTATGCTATTGCAGGGCACAAGTTTGATATTTATGGGTATTGCCCAACATGTAGACAAAATAGTCAGGCAAAAGGGAGTAAAGTATGAGTTCAAAATCAAGAGAAAGAAAAGCTGCTCATCTCGCTGCGGAAAATGCCATAAAAGAATTGGAATACCGCAGAAGATCCAGTCAAAAGCAGTTCACATTAAAAAATATTACTTTACTTTGTACCATCGGTGTTTGCCTACTGACAGCAATTATGAATATCACAGGAGTAATTGATCTGTCGGGTATGGGGCAGTTCAATACTGTTTTTATTAGTATCCTGATGCAGGCTTTTCCGTTCATGCTGATCGGTGTTCTCGTTTCATCTGTGATGCACGTGTTTATACCGGATGAATGGGTTGTAAAGCTTTTCCCCACAAAACACGGAATTGGATTCATAACTGCAATGTTTGCAGGCATCTTTTTCCCCGTCTGCGAATGTGCCATTGTACCCGTCATGACACGTCTGGTAAAAAAAGGAGTGGCAATGCCTATTGCGATTACGTTTATGCTGTCTGCTCCTATTATCAATCCTATTGTAATTATTTCAACTTTTTATGCCTTTGATCTGGATTTTAAATGGCCGCTTATCAGAGTAGGTCTTGGACTGTTGACTGCCCTTGTTATTGGTTTGATTATGCTTGTTTTTCAGGACAAGCTTGCTATGATTCCGATTAAAACCAAAAGTCACGAGCACGAGCACACCTGCAGCTGTCATTGCCATACCGGCTGCGATAATGAGAAGAAAACCTTTGCACAAAAACTTAAGATTATGTTCTTACATGCTGGAGAAGAATTTTTCGGTGTCGGAAAATATCTAATTATTGGAGCGTTTATTACCAGCATGATT
>JALNVG010000312.1 GCA_023227685.1 Bacteroidaceae bacterium | reverse complement strand
TGTTGATCTTCCGGAAGCAAGGCTACCTGACTTTCCAAGTCATTAAAATAATTTCTTGCTTGATCCAAATTTTCTTCATTCATAACAATACTACTATAATATTCTACATTTTTTATTACTCACGAGAAGCATCATCTCGCCAATAAAGAACAACAAATCCATTCTTTCTAACTTCAAAAGGAAAACGTTATCCTTTTTGAAATCCTTTTCGAGTCATAACGCCCCATGATTTGATGCCTCTTAAATACATATAATTCCCCTTGATAGACCAAAAAACAATACACGGATGATAACAAAATGCTTCAAGCATAGAACACAAAATCAATCTTATAACATCTTTTGTTTTATGATATACATGAAAACCTATTTCATTCATAAAAATGCCGAGAAAAGAGAAAGTTGTACCAAACAGATACATAAAAACAAATAGCAAAAAGAAAGTGCTCCATACGGTCGAACCTAGAAGCAAAGCAATAAAGAAATAAACAAAACCTATCAATTCTACAATAGCTGCCATCCATTCAAAAAAGAAAAAATAAGGATATCCAAATAGACCAACCAATCTATATCTCGGATTAAAGAATAATTTCTTATGCAATTTCAAAGTATCGATCAGTCCTCTTGTCCAGCGCGTTCTCTGACGACCCAGCACTTTAACAGATCCCGGTACTTCTGTCCACAATAAAGGATCTGGAATATACAACATTAAATGTGATATTTTCTTCTTATAATGATATTCCTGAACACGCGTAACCAATTCCATATCTTCGCCGATTGTTGAGGTCAGATAACCACCGACTTTCAGTATTGCTTCTTTCCTGAAAATCCCCAATGCACCTGATATAAGCAAAAGACTTCTTGTCTGTCCCAGAGATATCCTCCCTATCAAAAAGGCTCTCAGATATTCTACCACCTGCATGCAGGTGAAATACTTTTTGGGTACAATATGCTCCTTAATAATCCCATTTTCAAATTTACACCCATTCGCCACATGCACAGCTGCACCGACCCCAATAACTCTTCCATCTTCTCTCTCTGTAATCACCTTAACAAGTCTCAAAAGGGCATCCCGGTCCAGAATAGAGTCTACATCAACACAGACAACATAAAATTTATAAGATATATTGATTCCACAGTTCATAGCATCTGCTTTACCCCCATTTTCTTTATCCACCACAATTAATTTTCGGTAGATTGGATTCTCAGATCGATAGACACCACGGACATTTTTAGTTTTAATCTTATAATTGACAATATAACTCTGTTTCCGCAATTGAAATTCTTTTTTCAATTTCTCAAGTGTATCATCTGTACTACCATCATTAACAACAATCACATCGTAGTTGGAATATCTCAGATTGAGCAATGCTCGCACACACGATAGAATAGTTGCCGATTCATTATAAGCTGATGCAATCACACTCACACTAGGTGCCGCATCACCTGCTGAAAGCAAAGTATCATAATTAATTTCTATATTTCTTCTCCGATAGTAGGAAAAATAGTAGATGGATATGATAGACATCCCTGTATAGATGATTACGATCAAAATAGAATAGATCAAGAAAATCATATTGATGACCTCACCTGTATCAATAAAGAAATTATTTCCCATTTTTCTCCATGATTAAATTCTTACACATCGCATTTAAAGTCCCATCCTTTTGATGAGCTGCAAAATATTCTATATCAGCTTTGCCGCCATCTACATAGTCATAAATGCAAATCAAAATATGTTTTTTGATAGCAACATTATCTGTTCGGTGATAAATATCAAGCATCGAATCGGTCGTCACATAGTCAAGTCGGGCATAATTGGACAACATATCCTCTAAAGGATAAAAACTAACATTGATAATGGGACTATCATTTACGTTCTCCTTATTTACAGCCAACAACCGATAGAGTTCTATCTGCACTTGGACATCCTTACTCATCAATACCCTTTCATATTTCTGAGTAATATCCAGAGGCTGATGAAATAATCTCATCATTCTCAATCCGAACAAGATAATCGTAACATTGGGCGAATAGAGTAAGGCTGAAAAATGGGGCTCTTTTGCTAACTTATACTTGAAAAGAAAGAAATATCCCATCTGCTCCCAGAGAGAAAGTGTGTATTTGTAATCAGAAAAATCATGTTCGACATCAAAACAACCATAAAGTATCAAATTCTGAATGGCATAAAATCTGATGACGACATCTTTGCTCCTTTGAAGTTTCTGTAATGTCGGATAAGATTTTTGGGTACATCCTATATTAAGCAGTATTTTTAAAGCTTTGATCTTACGAGAAGGAAGGATCAAACGGATATTCCTCAAGATATACGATTCCAAATCGTAGACAGCAGCTATCTGCTTGATTTTATCTTGATCCTTATGCTCAAAATAGCGACTTAGATCATTCAGTATTCCGATAAAAACCTCTTTATCTACTTTACTCAATTTTTTTCTAATGTCACCAATATGATTCATATTTCCATGATATAAAAAGGGAAAAATGACATCTTCATATTTCTGATGGAGTATTTTCCGGCGACGTTCACTCCGTTTTCTTCTCCAACTCAACAGCAACGTTACACAGGGTACCGCCACGGCAAGTAAGATAAAGAACGTTATTGCAATCTGTATCAGATGCAATAACAGGACGTTGAAAGAGTTATAAACAGATGTCAGCATATATCAGAATAAATAATTAAT
>JALNVG010000311.1 GCA_023227685.1 Bacteroidaceae bacterium | reverse complement strand
ATACGCGACAAGCGTGGAGAACCCATATTTCCCAAATGGTTATAACTGCCATCCATGCCTTCGTTCAGATTAGTGTTTTGAAATTGATGCGAAAGGGTATCTATCGGTACGATGGTGCGATTGCCGAGCTCTTTGCTCAAATGCCACATGTATAATTTGGGTGGCAGACTCTGTATTTCAGTATTTGTACTGTCCAGTTTATTGGCACGTGTGGTCGGATCAATTTGGTTGCCGTTTTGATCTTCGCCATATTGATTAACTTT
This sequence comes from Bacteroidaceae bacterium, assembly GCA_023227685.1. GTDB lineage: Bacteria > Bacteroidota > Bacteroidia > Bacteroidales > Bacteroidaceae > JALNVG01. The sequence continues at coordinate 2,450 of JALNVG010000311.1, read as the reverse complement.
GGTAACTTGAGCCATAGAGGCAGCCCAACCAATGATAAGCAGTACATTTATTAATAGAAATCTTTTCATATTTGCGACAAAGATAATATAACTTTTTGAGAAAAGTAGAAAAATGCCTTAATTACCTTGTTACACAATATAAAAAGAGTTATCAGAATGTTATATAGAGTTTTTATATGCTATTTCAAAGTGCACGGTAAATATTTGAAGAGCATTGCGTTGGAATATAGTGGAAAAAATACTACTTTAGCGGCGAACTTTATTATTAAAAAGCAATTGAAATGAATAAATACGTTACAATATTAAGGCGTGCCCTAACCAAATCCTATTCCAAAGGTATGGGCAAGAAAGATGTTATAGATGCGAAAGTGCTATTGTCAGCCAGACGTATATTGATCGTGCGGCCCAATCATCGATTGGGAAACCAATTGCTTATTTCGCCGATTATACAAGAGGTCGCCCAGCGTTTTCCTAAGAGTAAGATCGAACTTTTCACCAAAGGTTTTCTTGCTCCCATTCTTTATAAAAACTATCCGAATGTTGATAAATATTATCTTTTGCCGAAAAAACATTTCAGACATTTGCTTACCTATTTCTCCGTATGGCTCAGAGTTGCAGGTCACCATTATGATTTAGTGATTAATACGGTTCCGAGTTCGTCTTCGGGCACGCTGGCAACCCGTTTGACCTGTTCGAAAAATAAATTATATTTAAAGGAGGATACGGTCTATTCTTCTTATCCCGATTTCAAGCATATAGCCAAGGAGCCGGTATATTATTTAAGATCCGTTCTTAGTAAGGTTGGATTGAAGATGGCGGAGAAGTCTGTGCCAACCATAAATTTGTTGCTTAATGAAGAGGAACTTAAAAAGGGAAAATCCGTTCTCAATAGTCTTGTTGATGGCACTAAACCTACGATATGTATTTATACCTTTGCTACTGGCTTGAAATGCTTTGCCAAAAATTGGTGGAAGAATTTTTATCAGCAACTGTCAGCAAAATATCCGGATTATAATATACTGGAAGTTCTGCCTAAAGAGCATGTGTCAAGTGTGGATTTTCAATGTACTTCTTATTATTCGCTTGATCTCAGAGAAATTTCCGCAGTGATGGCCAACACCAGAATATTTATTGGCACGGATAGCGGAATGATGCATTTGGCTAGTGCTTCGGGAATTCCCGTAGTTGGACTTTTCAATATTACCAATGAAAAAATTTATGGTCCTTACGGAAATCATTCATTCAGCATCAACGTCCTAAACCCCGAAGAAAATGATCGGCTATTGGTTATGGTTGATGAGGTTTTGAATGGTATGAAAAAATATTCGTAAGCGAAAGAAGAAACTTTCGCTTACGAATATGAATTATGAGGAAAAAATCAAACTTCTTTAATTAGCCCCATTCCTTTCTTTATTGCCTCTTCATTCATTGGAATTAAATTGTAATGACGCTCAGGAAGCGTTTTCTTTAATCCTTTGATGACATTTTCTAAGGTAACGATCGGACATACTTTCAACAGACCGCCCAAAACAATCATATTGAAGACTTTTGTTATTCCGGCCTCATTGGCAGCATCCATGGCATTGATGCTATAAATTTTAATATCCTTGCGGGTAGGAGGGTTGATGATACCGTATCCGTCATAAATCAGTATACCGCCCGGTTTGACACGACTCTCAAATTTCTCCAGTGACGGCTGATTAAGAATAATTGCCGTATCATAACTGCTTAGGATAGGTGACGAGATTTTTTCATCACTGACAATAACCGTGACGTTTGCTGTACCGCCACGTTGTTCTGGTCCATAAGCCGGCATCCAAGTAACTTCTTTGCCTTCCATCAAACCGGAATAGGCAAGGATCTTTCCCATGGACAGCACACCTTGGCCGCCGAATCCTGCTATAATTATTTCTTGTTTCATTTAATCATGCTTTTATTTGTCTACATCTTTCAAATCACCCAACGGATAGAATGGGAACATGTTTTCCTCCATCCATTTATTGGCTTTCACCGGAGACATTTTCCAACCCGAACTACAGGTTGAAACAATCTCTACCAAGTTTGAACCCTTGCCGGCCATTGAATTTTCAAAAGCCTTGCGGATAGCTTTTTTTGCTTTGCGAATGGCCGCAACGGTCTCTACGGACTGGCGGGTGACATAGGCTGTGCCTTCAAGTTGGGCAGCAAGTTCGGTAATCTTTAATGGGAAACCATGAATCTTCGGATCACGGCCATAAGGACAAGTAGATGTTTTCATTCCTACGAGTGTAGTTGGCGCCATTTGTCCGCCGGTCATACCATATATTGCATTATTGATAAAAATAATCGTGATATTCTCACCGCGGTTCAGCGCATGAATTGTTTCACCGGTACCGATGCAAGCCAAGTCTCCGTCGCCCTGATAAGTGAATACCAAATGGTCGGGCCACAAACGTTTTACGGCAGTGGCT
>JALNVG010000310.1 GCA_023227685.1 Bacteroidaceae bacterium | reverse complement strand
GGATGACGGCCTTCACTAGTCTCCAACTTTCCGTAATCATTAATAAATCCGAGATCGCACATCTCGGAAATGATTTTTGTTACAGTAGGAATACTTAAATCCAATTCCTCTGAGAGTTCGGGGATAGTGGAACTACCATTACTGATATAGTATCTAATAATTCTTTTTTCTACAAGGGAATTCCTTGAACCTTTAAATAAACTATCAAAAAATAACTCATCCATAATTTCTTTGTTGTTCTAATTGGACAAATTTAATAAATTATTTTAATTAATAAGGGCTTAATAAATAAATAAATGATATAATCTCATGCCAAATCACTGGAAGTTCGATATATTTACAACAAAAAGGCCAAGATTAAGAAATATCATCTATATATAGTTTTTATAATTGCGTTACATCTCTATATTGCAAAGAGATCTTACATAATATAAAACTTATATAAAAACAAGGGCTAGTTAATAAAATATATAATTAAATATTGCTAACTTAATAACTTTATGTATATTTGCATCAGCAGTTAATGAAATAATATTATAAGTTTGACCATGGAAAATACAGTTCTAATAAAAAAGTATCTACTTATATTTTTTTTCTGTTGCTTTGGGACTTTGTCTTGGGCGCACAATATCAATCTAAAATTTAAAGAAGGAAAATTTAAGATTTTGCAACTTACCGATATCCATTGGAATCAAGGTGAGGCCTTTAAATTGAGAAATGACAGTACCATTGTACTGATACAAGAGTTACTTAAAACCGAGAAACCCGATTTAGTAGTTATTACCGGCGATGTTGTTGTTTCCAGTGGAGCTATTGAGGGGTGGAAAGAGGTGACAAAGCCCATGGTGGAGGCTAAAGTTCCTTTTGCCGTGACTTTTGGAAATCATGATACTGAAGCGGATATAACTACGGCTCAGGCTCTGAAACTTTTGAAAACGATTCCTTATAATCTTACTTCCAATGATGATCCGAAGATTTCAGGCGTAGGAAATTATACTCTACCTGTTTGGTCGTCTGATGGAAAAAAAGAAAAGTGGGTACTATATTTTTTTGATTCTCACGCTTATCCGAAAGATAAAATATTTGGTACTTATGACTGGATTAAGTATGATCAGATTGAATGGTATAGAAAGACCAGTGATAAAAATACGAGACGTAATGGGAAAACATTACCTTCTCTTGCTTTCTTTCATATACCGCTTCCCGAATATGAGACCGATAAAAAAGTTTCAACTATATTAGGGCATGATAACGAGAAAGTCTGCTCACCCGATTTGAATAGTGGATTAATGGGGGCATTTCTTGATAAGAGAGATGTAATGGGAATATTTACAGGGCATGATCACAATAATGATTATTTGTTAGATTTACAAGGAAGGATTTGTTTGGCTTATGGTAGAAAAACGGGTTATGTTTCTGCGTATAATGAAGTGCTTAAAAGAGGGGCACGTATTATTGTACTTCATGAGAATGACAGAGGTTTTGATACCTACTTGAGGAATTTAAAGTCATCTTCTTTGTATTATACTTTTGAGCAAAAACAGGATAAATAGTACGGGAGTTTTTGGGGACCGGGATATATTCAATAGATTAATTTCCTCGGGTTATTCACATATTTGATTTAAAACAAAGACAATTGCAAATAATTAAATAATAAGAACAATGAAACAGACGAATGGTAGGCTTCAGTCCATTGATACATTGCGCGGATTTGATATGTGTTGGATAATGGGTATACCGGGCATCATTTATGCACTTTATAATATCTTTGGCGGGGAAACACTCAAATCTTGTTGGGATCAAATGGAACATGTTCCATGGAATGGATTTCATTTAATGGATATGGTATTTCCTCTTTTCTTGTTTATAGCAGGTGTCTCTTTTCCTTTTTCTTTGGCAAAGCGGAGAAATAAAGAGGCTAAAGATTCTGTTTTATATCTTCATCTTATAAAAAGAACAGGTATACTTATATTACTTGGCTTTATTTATAATGGCTGGCTTAATATGGATGTGTCTACTTTCCGTTTTGCCAGTGTGTTGGCTCATATTGGCTTGGCATGGTGTTTTGGATCGATTCTTTATATGAACTTGAGAAACAAACGGATGTTAGGCCTTATTATTATATTAATTCTAATAGGTTATGCGCTACTAAATGCATTAGTGCTTGCTCCGGATGCTTTGGGAACAAATCCGCTACTTCCGGAAAACAATATTGTTGCGTGGTTTGATCGACAATTTCTACCCGGTGTGTTGTATAACAAAATTTATGACCCTGAAGGATGGCTAACCTTAATCCCTGCTATTTCAACGGCTTTGATCGGGATGCTTACCGGCGATTATCTTAGAAGAGACAGTGTGAGCCCCTCGTTGAAAACAATTGTTCTGTTATCGACAGGTTTTGCAATGCTTATTGTCTCATTGTTGGTAAATATGGTAATTCCTTTTAATAAGGCATTATGGTCAAGTTCTTTTGTACTACTGACTGGTGGCATAAGTATCCTATTGATGGCCTCTTTTTATTGGATCATAGATGTGCGTCAATATAAAAAATGGACTTTCTTTTTCAGAGTGATAGGACTTAATTCTATTTTTATATATATGGCTCAACAGATTATAGACTTTACTGGCATAACTTCTTTTTTCCTAGGTGGTTTGGGGCATGTGCTACAAAGTTTTCAACCTTTGATTCTGAGTTGTGGGTACGTAGCTGTTTGTTGGTTGTTG
>JALNVG010000309.1 GCA_023227685.1 Bacteroidaceae bacterium | reverse complement strand
TTGAGGCACCGCATAGGTGTGAATAAACTCATGCATCGTGGCACAGTCTTTCTTTTTCTGCTCCAAGACTCTTGTCCGCAGAGGAAACGGAAGTTTGACGATAATGACAGAGGAAAGAATATCTCCGATGCAATCAACGCCTTCCCACATGCTTCCCGATGCAAACAGAATACCGTTTTTGGATTTTTTAAAATCGCTGATAGCATTTTTATTGCTTTTTGACATATGAAGCAACGGATACTCTTTCAGTCGCGGAGCAATGCGGTCATACACAGTACTCAGCACCTTATATGATGTAAACAGGATGGCTGTATGTCCGTGAGTTGCTTGAATAAGTTTTTCAATTTCGTCAACCAAGTCATTAATGTATCCATCCTCATTATTGTCCGGATATCCCACATTTTCGGAGATGTATAAACGTGTATGGTTGGGATAATCAAACGGTGAATCGCAGGAACATTCACTTTGCTTGAAACCCGGCAGATAATTGCCGATTCCGATTTCATTTTTGAAATACTCAAACCCTCGATCGTCTTTCATGGTTCCGGAAGTCAAAACATAATGAACATCCGGTTCGCGCCACAGACATTCATGCATGTTGTTTTCTAAGGATTTCGGCTCACAGCAGAGCAAAGTCGTGTTGGAGGCTTTATCGATATCAACCCAATAGAGGATATCTTCCGGGACAAGGAATTTTTCAAACGAAGCAATCAGATTGTTGCACTGAAGTGACTTATACTTAGGAATGTCTTTCACAATTTGGCAGATGCGTTTCAGTGTATGTATAAGGTCATTCAGAACATCACGCAGTTCTTCGGAATAAGTGAAATTGATCCGATCCGGTTCATCCTCAGTAGTTGTGTCACAACCCGAAAGTGTCACTAACCGAAATAACTCATTATTCAATTGCTCTGTCCGATTACAGCAGTTTCTCAAAACAGCAGAACAAGATTTATCCTGATCAAAATCGTACTTTATTGAATAAAAATAGTTACTGACTGCATCGGATTCTATTTCCGCACCGAAAACAGTGCTTGCGGTTTCCCGCAATTTATGTGCTTCATCAATTATGCAGAAGTTGCTTTTTTGTAGAATTGAGTCACCGTCATTACCTTTTTTAAGCATTTGAGAAGTCATCAGCAAATTATGGTTTGTTACCTGAATATCATAAGAACCCAAGTTGTTGGCATCTGAAATATAACGATAGTACTTGCAATCGCGGTGTGGACAATTTCTGCAAGTGCCTTTTACGCAGATTTTTGATTTCAGCCACGAAGCCAGTCCGGGAATACTGTCAAGATCAAAACCGTCATTTAAAAGGTTAAGGCGATCTAACACTTTAATCGTCTCGCTATATTTGTCTGGGTATTTACAAATTGATTTCATATAGTCATCGTAGCGCTGCGGGCAGAAATAATGTTCCTTTCCTTTACGCAGAACAGCTTTAAACGGGAATGCAGACAATCCATATTCCGTAATCATTTTCGATAAAGCGGGAATTTCCTTTTGTATAATCATGTGTTGCAATTCGATGCTTGAAGTGGATATTGTAATCGGTCTGTTCATGTTGCGATATCTTTCATCATATCGGCTGGCTGTGAAAGCGGCTACAAGATATGCCATTGTTTTTCCTGTGCCGACCTCGGCTTCGCACAGAGTAACGCTTTTTCCTGTCAGACCTTTGAACATTTGCTTTGACATTTTGATTTGTTCTTCTCTGATGTTGTAACCGTACTGTGGCATAATAAATCGGAATATCATATCAATGAAATCAAGAGGATTGATTCTATATTCACCCATATATCTCTTGTCACCGGTGTATTTGATCGAATACAGTATGTCTGGCACCAGCATCTTGAATTGGCTTTTTTCGATCACTCGTTTGACATGACTCATGACCGAACCATAACCGGTGGTCTTATCTAAAACAATATAATTGAATTCTTTGCCGGTTTTGCAGTGATAGATGTGATACCTGTCTTCAAACGTGAAATCGTATATTCCATCACAATATGCTTTTCCGGTTCCTTTGAAAGCAAGAAAGTCTTTTCTTTGATTTGTAGTAATTTCAAACATTATTTTTCTCCTTAATTTGGAGCTTGGCGGCAGAATGGTATGCAGGAACGTTTCCGTTCCTGCACAGTAGTTCCACTGCCAAACTCAATTTCTGATTTTTTAATTTGGCACTGTCTTATTGTTTTCCGTGCCCCGACAACAGGGCAAAACACCAAGCCGTCACGCAGCCTGTTAAGCGTAGGTTGTACCTCGCTTCGTGACTACATATAAAAAGGCTTGGGTTTCACCAATGGATGATGACAAGGATAAAAACATGATCACAACACTAAAATGGGGATGTTACATATTTGAAGGAACCCAAGGACTATTCTGCCCGGTTTGCTATGAAGAAAAAGGATTGAAAATACCAGCTTCAAGATTACAAGGTGGTCACTATAAGTGTCCACGGTGTAAAGCTGAACTATCGTAGTTTGGTAATCAATTATGTTTATTAGATGGGTAAATTAGTTATTAGCAATTAGGTGAAGTTGGTAGCAATGATGGCAAATAGTTATCGCTAGAAAAATGTTTATAATATCAGCTTTTCGAGTACCCACGGAAACTCAAATAGAAAATGCCGGCAAAGCCGCATGATAGAAGCCAAGGCACAGCAAAGCAAGCCTACTGAAATTAGGCTTAAAAGCGATATATGCCAGACTTATGCGGCGCA
>JALNVG010000308.1 GCA_023227685.1 Bacteroidaceae bacterium | reverse complement strand
TAGCAAAACAAAAACTATTTATGGCATTTTATTCTTGCTGGTGACACTACAATTATTGCGGTTCATTATCAAACAAGGCGTTTTCCTTTTTGTAGAACGAACAAATTTCTCAGACAGAATGGCGTCATTGTTGGCTATGGCTATTTTATTGGGATTACTCATTTTGATTGCAAGGATACGACGTGAACCGCTATCCGTGTTTCCGGTCAAATTTAGCGGACTATATATTGTTGCCACAATTGTATTTGCATTGGTTCTGATTTCTTCACTTACTCTTTTTTCAAACGAAAAACATTCCATCTTTCTTCTCATTTATAGCTGCTTGGTAATCCCTGCATTTGAAGAACTGATTTTCAGAGGATATGTTTGGAATAAACTCGACAATCTGTTTCCCCGGCCGTGGATAACCTATTCGGTAACCACCTTGCTGTTTGCGATTTGGCATTTGGGATATATTGATGCACTTGCTTTTCGTACCGAAACTAATTTAGCACACGTAATGATGTGGAAAGTAATTACCGGATTCATTTTTGGCATTGTACTGGGTGCCATTCGCCTAAAAGCAAAAAACTGCTATTCCACAATTCTATTACATGGAATGATGAACATGTTAGGACGGTAAAAAGATCCAGGATTTGCAAAATCTATATAAAACTTACTCTCCTCGAATGAATGACTTGCCCTCTTCGGTTGAATTTGAAAATACAACCTATAGCACATATCTTACAAACTGTATCTCTGAAGGGAATCGAACCCTTATTTAAAGTTTAGGAAACTTTCGTTCTATCCGTTGAACTACAGAGACCTTTAAAGTGGTGCAAAAGTAAGACCTTTTCCTCAATCTGACAAATATTTGTCTGATTAAGCTCTGTTATTTTACAAAAGATTATTTCCATGAAAAAGAATAACACTGCATACAATAATAAATCCAAATAAAATTATTTAGGCACTAAAGGACATGTTATCACAATAAAAGTCGGACAGATATAAACTTAAATAAGAAAAATCCAATATCTTTGCAACGGCTATGGGATTAGCCCTTTACTGCCTTCAAAGCTGATGATTCCTAAGCAAATGCATAACATATAAGTCAGCTTATGTTAATTTTCAATTTTGAATCAATTGTTATTTCTTTTCTTCAGAAAATGATTTGTTTGATATCCAATAGAAATATAACCAATTATACTCCCATGGAGTATTGGATAATTATTTTATTGTTATATCGTATTATAATTATGAAAATAAAACACAAATTTCGATTGTCGCTATGATAAAAACATTGCTTTTAATTGGAATGGGAAGTTTCACAGGTGGAATATTTCGCTACCTGATCTCCCGGTATTTTCAAAATATGACCAATTATTCTTTTCCTGTTGGAACACTTACTGTCAATATCATGGGATGTTTTTTAATCGGACTTCTTTATGGTCTATTTGATCGTGGCAACTTAATGAATTCAAATTTAAGATTGTTTCTTACAGTAGGATTTTGTGGAGGATTCACGACCTTTTCGACTTTCGTAGGAGACAATTTTCAATTAATTAAAGGAGACAATTTCTTTTATTCCTCTTTATATTTGTCAGCGAGTGTAATAGGTGGTTACATATTACTGTTTTTGGGTTATTCACTCATCAAATTATTTTAGTTATGGAATCAATGTCAAAAGCTAAAATTTTAAGAATCTACGTTAGCAGTACCGATGTAGTAAAACACACTTCCGTATACGAGACTATTGCTTTTGAAGCAAAAAAGTATGGCCTGGCCGGAGCTACGGTCTTTAAAGGTATTATGGGTTATGGAACAAGCAGTAATCTGCATTCAGATAAATTCTGGGAAATTAATTATAAAGTTCCGGTAGTAGTCGAAATAATCGATGAAGAAGAGAAAATCAACCACTTCCTAGATATCATATTACCCTGGTTGAAGTTGCTGCCAAAAGGATGTCTGGTTACATGCCAAGATACACTAGTTGTATTAATGAAAAACGGAGAAAAAAAGTAATACACCCCATTCACATAATGCGGATTACATTTTATTTTACAAGTAGTACGATATCTCTACAAATAGACTTAAATGATCATTCTTACATTATATTTGATTGTCCTTTTACTTATTAAGGTTTTCTGTTACTTTAATATGCAGAAATTGCTCGGTAAACTCAAGTTGGCAAGGGTAGATGGGACAATCATCAAGTTGGTTGCCAATATATCCAGAGTCGATTTACTCATTATCGATGACTTTGGAATGAAAGCATTAAAGGGACAACAACAAAACGACTTCATGAAAATCATAGAGGATAGGCATGGAAGAAAGACTACAATTATTGCAAGTCAGCTACTAGTTAGTAAATGGTATGATGTGATAGGCAATGAGGTTATTGCTGATGCGATACTAGATAGAATTGTACATTCTTCACATCGTTTTGATATTAAAGGAAAAAGTTTGAGAAAGAAATAACAAATTTGCAAAATAAAGCCATGTAACAGTAAAAACACTGAGTGGATATGACCGAAATATGCAATCAACAGAAAGATACCTTATCATTAACCCATTCCGTATATAGTTTGTACTTGGTAGTAAACCAGTATCCTTTAAAATCTACATAACGATTGTCAGCTTCCCTTTTTTAGGACGTCTTACATTAGACAGCGAAGTTAATAATTTTATTATCTGTTTCATACTTTCTTCTGTATTCATTAGGGGACATGTCCCCTAATGAATGGTGCGGTCGCT
>JALNVG010000307.1 GCA_023227685.1 Bacteroidaceae bacterium | reverse complement strand
TTCTCGTCCTGCATTTTGGCATTCAGTCCAAAAGTTCGAATGAAAAAGCGATAAACGGCGTTTCTTTTATTGGGACCGAAATCATGTACTTCATTCGGCAGGTGCACATTCGTTACTTTGTCTCGGGCACCATAAAATCCATAGATATGTTGTAGATAAGGAAATTCCAGTGAATCTACGGTGCTTGTCCAATCACCTCCGTCTGAAACAACCAGTTGCGGACGAGGGGCAAAGGTGGCGGCAAGTTCGGCATTGCAGGTGCCTCCTGCTGCGAGCTGTATGGGCATACCGCTTTCGCAGGGGCAACCGCCGTCAAAATGAGAAGAGAGACTGACGACCGGTGCCGCAGCCGTATATCGATCATCGAGTGTGCTGAGCAGTATGGTTTGTGTTCCTCCTCCTGATCCGCCATTCACTCCGATTCGTGTGGTATCGATGTCTTTTCTTGAAGCTAACATCCGATTGAGGATTAATATACCATTCATGGTTTGAATGATGTGTGCGGCGCTACTTTGATGTGCGGCATAACCTACTTGCAAGGCCGATTCGCCCCATCCGAATAAATCATAGTCCACGCAGATGGCACCCATACGGGCTAATGTGCCCATCCGAAGTTGCTGATCTTCTCGATATCTGCCCTTCTCAAAATGCCCGTTAGGACAGATAATCAGTGCATGTTTTCCTTTGGATAAAGGGGCATATATCGAACCGCAGACGTAAAGTCCCGGCAGAGTTTCGAGCGCAAAGTTTTGAACTGAATATTTATTGTATTTGCGAATTTTTGAGAGTATAGGTTTCGTCTTTACGCAATGTACCAAGAAAGAATCAATGTTTAAACGCTGCCTTACTTCTTTGATCAGTGTGTCTTTGCGTAGCTTCCATGAGGTCCTGTCGTTATATAACGTGCAAAGATAATCCAGCATCTTTTTACCGTCATTATCTGTACGGCGGTAATATTCGTAATTTTTCAATTTATATAGATTGCCGGGTTCTTTTACAAACTTATAATCGAACGGAGCAAGCACGTTGGTCAGTGATTCTTCAACGGAGTAGGGGCGGATGCGAAAATCGGCATAAGGTAATACTTTTCCAACTGTATCTATGTTGTATTTTAGCCGGATGTTAAATTTTTTTTGGATGTCATTTAGTACATTGCTAAGCGGTCGTGCAAAATGAGTTTCAACCGTTTGTGTTTGTGCTCTTAAGGTTAGCGATGAAGCCAGCGATAAAAGTAAGATAATATGTTTCATTATTATTAATTTGAATATTGTTTTTATTCTATAAAACAGGTGTGTTAATAAGCGGGCCTTTTTATAAGACTGATATAAAGAAGGTTTGTAACACCTATTTTCTTTAAAATTTTATAAATATTTTAATTCCTTTTTATGAGAATTTAAGAGCTATAAATCTCTCATAAATATGGATGACTAAAGCGTTTTTTTTCTACCTTTGTGCAAAATTCAATTACGTATGGCAGCAACAAAAGAACTCACCGTTGGTCCAGCTCTTCCTCTTATTCTCAAATTTACTATGCCGTTGTGGCTTGGCAATTTGCTCCAGCAGACGTATTCTTTGGTTGACGCGGCTATTGTCGGAAAATTTCTTGGCATCAATGCGCTTGCATCTGTAGGAGCGAGTTCGTCGGTTATCTTTCTGATACTTGGTTTTTGTAATGGTTGCTGCGGAGGTTTCAGCATACCTGTAGCGCAGAAATTCGGTGCCAGAGATTACAGCACGATGCGCCATTACATCTCGGTCAGCCTTCAATTATCCATTGTGATGTCTGTAGCCATCGCCGTGGTGACAAGTATTTATTGTTCTGATATACTCACTATAATGCAAACGCCGGATAATATTTTCGGCGGTGCCTATACCTATTTGTTGATCACCTTTATAGGTGTGCCTTGTACCTTTCTTTATAACTTACTGTCGGCTATTATTCGTGCTTTGGGAGATAGCAAAACTCCTTTTTGGTTCTTGCTTTTTTCAACGGTACTCAATATCTTGCTTGACTTCTTATGCATACTTGTCCTTGGTTGGGGTGTGTTTGGTGCAGCTGTAGCCACTGTTTTTTCGCAGGGACTTTCGGCTGTATTATGTTTCATCTATATGTATAAGAATTTTCCGATACTTAAAGGGTCGCGCCGTGAGCGTAGGTTCTCGGCCAAGTCTGCCCGGTTGTTACTTTATATCGGTGTGCCCATGGGCTTGCAATTTTCTATCACTGCCATAGGAAGTATCATGCTTCAGAGCGCTAATAATGCACTCGGCACGGCTTGTGTGGCAGCTTTCACTGCTGCTATGCGTATCAAGATGCTGTTTATTTGCATGTTCGATTCGCTTGGTATGGCCATGGCAACTTTCTGTGGACAGAATTACGGGGCAGGCCTGCCCAAGAGAGTTTGGCTCGGTGTGAAAGCCAGTGGTCTGCTGATGATAATTTATGCTTTGGTTGTAATGGTTTTGTTGTATTTTTGTTCCGGTTGGTTGTCGTTGATCTTTGTTGATCCTTCAGAAACGGAAATCATCCACGATACTGTATTGTTTCTTTATGTCACCAGCGTTTTTTATCCGGCACTCGGGCTGCTTTGTATATTGCGATATTCTATTCAGGGTGTTGGCTATACGGCCCTATGCATGCTTTCGGGTGTTTCAGAGATGATTGCGAGAATTGCCGTTAGCGTATGGGCTGTTCCTGCTTACGGATATTTGGCTATCTGTTACGGCGATCCGACGGCTTGGCTGTCTGCCGATCTT
>JALNVG010000306.1 GCA_023227685.1 Bacteroidaceae bacterium | reverse complement strand
GATACTTTTTTACCATTGAATAACGAAATTCTTGAGAGTATTCTTTTGTTTTGACTCTCTTTTTTACTGATTCTTCCATTGATTTGTTGACTTTTTAAGTCAACCTATAGCAGGACAAGTCAGCGAGAGGGGCTGTCTTATCCTGTTTACGGTTGACTAAATTAATTTATAATCCTTATATTGGTTGTCTAATTTATTTATTAACCTCTTAATCCTAAGATGAGTTGTTCTGCTTTCGATTGATGATTTTGATTTTCATAGAATCGGGATATATAAATCGAATTTGCATCGCAAACAGATCACTTTTGCGATGCGAAAGTAGTGGTTTTGTATCGCAAACCCGATAGTTTTGCGATACAAAACATCATTCCCTGGACGAGGTTGTGTCTTCTGATATCCAAATACATTAAACTTATTTATCGCCAATAATCAACTTATATCCAAAGCCACGGAGATTAAGAATCTTTATCTTTTCATCTTTAGATAAGAGTTTCCTTAGTTTATAAATAAAGACATGAAGACTATTACGATTATAAAAGATATCATTACCCCATAAATCGTTGAGCAAGTCATTGATTTGCACCGTTTGGTTTCTTTGCTGACAAAGTCTTTTTAAGATTTCGCTTTCAAAATGTGATAGTTCCACCGATTTACCGGCAAATTGCAAAAGTTGTGTTGTTGCATTGAAAAGGTACTCACCAAGTTGGAAAACCGTTTCTTCCGAAACTTCCTGTTTAATAGATCTATTGACCAAAGCCTTGATACGGACCACTAATTCGAGCATTTTAAACGGCTTCTTTAAATAATCATTGGCACCTAGTTCGAATCCGTTCACTAAATCATCAAGAGAGGAACGAGCCGTAAGAAACAAAACCGGAGTACCCTTGTCTTTACTTCGCATTTTCTTGACCATCTCAAAACCATCCATATTTGGCATCATTACATCTGCAACCACCACATCGGGTTTATTGGTCAAAAAGCTACTCAGCCCCTTTAAGCCATCCGTAACAGAGGTAACAAGAAAACCTTCATCACTTAACGTATCGGAAATAATCATGGCAAGTGCCGTTTCATCTTCTACAAGAAGCACTTTTATTTTTTGTTGCTGACTCATCTTTCTATTTTAATATTTATTTTATCATCTGTCGAAGAATAAATTATTGCGGAAGAATTATCATAAATCGGGTTCCCTCATTAAGTGCGCTCTTTACAACAATACTACCCCCATGTTTCTCAACCATCGTTTTTACATAAAAAAGTCCAAGACCATAACCTTTTACATTTTGCACATTTCCATGTGGCACCCGATAAAACTTCTCAAAAATATGTTTCTGATTTTCAAGAGCAATACCGATACCATGGTCTCGAATAACAAAAACAGCTTCATGTTCTCTTTGGCTACATTGTATTTCAATAGCAGGGACCTCCTCCTCAGAATACTTCAAGGCATTATCTATCAGATTACTGATAATATTCTTCCAATGTATAGGATCGGCATTCATCGTTAAATTCGAAGGAACAACTTGAAGTTGAAAATTAATTTTTCTATCGGATTTCATTTGATACAAAGTAATAAGTTGGTCTAGCAATGTTTTCATTGATATCTTCTCTTTATTTAATATAAGAGTTTTCCTACGCTCCGCACTCATAGAAAGAATTTGTTCCACAAGGCTACTGAGCTGCGTAAGTTGGTCAATACAAATTTGCAGATATGAATTTCGTTTTTCCTTATTATCACCCTGCTTGAAATGAAGCAAAGTATCGATAGCAGAGTACGTAACGGAAATAGGCGTTTTAAGCTCATGCGTCATATTATTGGTGAAATCATCTTTCATTTCTTCCAAAGATTTCTGCCGCATTACTGTTCTGATAAAATAACAAAACGCAAATCCAAGAATAAAAACGATCAACGCCGTACTCAACAAAATACCCCACATCTGTCTCAAGATAAGAGTAGTAAGCAATGGCAGATATACCCTATAAGCCCTTCCGCCTTGCTCATTAAAGACGTAAGTATATGGCACTTTTGTTTTAATTAATCGAACGGAATCAAGTGGGAGCGATGAGCTGATCACTTTTCCTGTCTTATTATTAATGATTTCAGAATAAAGAGTTTGAGTCATTAATCCTTTTCCCTTTAACTCAACATTGACAATGCTATCGTACAAAGCTATATTAATAGGATAAATAGGATCAAGACCAACATGTATGCCCATACGCAACTCTTCAAAGATCTTGGTAAAATAATCTCCATTCTTATTTATACTTGTTTTCTTGATTATTTTTTGTTTACCATTTTTATCAGTACTATAAAGTATGCTTTTATCCTTGGTAACTATCGATTTAACCGTATCCGAGCCTTCAAGATCTAAACCTTGAACATAAGTAACTTTATTATCTATATGTTTCTGGTTCTTTTTTTCTGTTTTCAAACGACTATATATTTCTTCAAGATCAGCCTTTTGAATGCAAGAAAGTATTGTCTGCTTAGTCTCTACTTTTATTGACCCATAGAGTCCGACCAGGTAATAAAGATTAAACAAAAAAAGTAACGAAATACTACCAATAATTATTGCTGCTACCCACTTAAACTTAGATATTGATTTCATCAGAATTTTGATTATATATTATAATAGATAGACAAATATAAATTGAAATATTTAAAAACCGCTCCTTCTTGTTAGGATATTTCTCTTTTGATAAGACTAAATAAGACTAAGTAAACAAACGATAAGTAAATTTGTGAATTAAAGACACCAT
>JALNVG010000305.1 GCA_023227685.1 Bacteroidaceae bacterium | reverse complement strand
GTCTATTGTCATCGCTCCTTCGCAAACACTTACCAATAGTGAATATCATAAATTACGTGAATTATCAATCCGTATCATCCGCCATGTCGGAATTGTCGGGGAGTGTAATGTGCAGTTTGCCCTTGATCCTAATTCCGAAGATTATCGGGTGATTGAAGTTAATGCCCGTTTATCACGTTCTTCAGCACTGGCCTCAAAGGCAACCGGCTATCCGTTAGCCTTCGTAGCAGCCAAGTTGGGATTGGGATACGGCTTGTTCGAACTCAAGAATTCCGTCACGAAGACCACCTCGGCTTTTTTCGAACCGGCTCTTGATTATGTTGTTTGTAAGATTCCACGTTGGGATTTGGCCAAGTTCCACGGTGTAGACCGTGAGCTGGGGTCATCAATGAAATCCGTCGGTGAAGTGATGGCTATCGGCCGTACCTTTGAAGATGTCATACAGAAGGGACTTCGTATGATAGGGCAGGGGATGCACGGATTTGTAGAGAACAAAGAATTAGTGATTGATGATATCGACAAAGCTTTGCGTGAACCAACCGATGTACGTATCTTTGTTATCTCAAAGGCAATGCGTGCGGGATATACGATAGATCAGATTCACGATTTGACGAAGATAGACAAGTGGTTCCTCCAGAAGCTCAGTAATATCGTTTGCACCGCAGAAGAATTGTCTTCTTGGGGAAATAATCACAAGTTACTTTCTGATATGCCGCATGATTTATTGAAGCAGGCCAAGATACAGGGTTTCTCTGATTTTCAGATAGCCCGTGCCATTCATTATGAGGGTGATATGGAAGACGGCAATCTTGCTGTCCGTGCTTTCCGTAAACAAATCGGTATCGTTCCGGTGGTTAAGCAGATTGATACGCTGGCTGCCGAATATCCTGCACAGACCAATTATCTATATCTTACCTATAGCAGTAACGCCAACGACGTACAATATTTGGGAGACAAGAAATCCATAGTTGTTTTGGGGTCCGGTGCTTATCGTATCGGGTCGTCCGTCGAATTTGACTGGTGCGGTGTGCAAGCACTGAATACCATTCGCAAAGAAGGTTGGCGCAGCGTGATGATTAATTATAATCCCGAAACCGTTTCGACCGATTATGATATGTGTGATCGTTTGTATTTTGATGAGCTCACCTTTGAGCGTGTGATGGATATTATCGATTTGGAGAATCCGCATGGTGTCATCGTATCTACCGGCGGTCAGATTCCTAATAATCTGGCTTTGCGAATTGATGCGCAGCACGTTAATATACTCGGTACAAGTGCCAAAGGTATTGATAATGCCGAGGATCGTGAGAAATTCTCCGCTATGCTCGATCGTATCGGTGTTGATCAGCCTGCCTGGCGGGAGTTGACATCTATGGAAGACATCAACGACTTTGTGTCCGAAGTGGGCTTCCCTGTTTTGGTTCGCCCGTCATACGTGTTGAGTGGCGCGGCCATGAATGTTTGTTCCAATAAGGATGAGCTTGAGCGTTTTCTTAAACTTGCAGCCAATGTATCGAAGAAACATCCGGTTGTAGTCAGCCGTTTCATAGAACATGCCAAGGAAGTGGAGATGGATGCGGTAGCAAAGAACGGAGACATTATTGTATATGCCATCAGTGAGCATATCGAGTTTGCCGGAGTTCATTCAGGAGACGCAACGATACAGTTCCCTCCCCAGAAATTATATGTGGAGACGGTTCGCCGAATCAAGCGGATCAGTCGCGAGATAGCAAAAGCATTGAATATTTCGGGCCCGTTCAACATTCAGTATCTGGCACGGGAAAATGATATCAAGGTTATTGAGTGTAATTTGCGTGCCAGTCGTTCGTTCCCGTTCGTCAGCAAGGTGCTCAAGATAAACTTCATAGAGTTGGCTACCAAGGTGATGCTCGGTGTTCCGGTTGAACGTCCCTCAAAGAATTTGTTTGAGTTGGATTATGTCGGCATCAAAGCGTCGCAGTTCTCCTTTAATCGTTTGCAGAAGGCCGATCCTGTGCTTGGCGTTGACATGTCATCTACCGGTGAGGTGGGTTGTATTGGTCTGGATACCTCTTGTGCCGTGCTCAAAGCAATGCTTGCCGTGGGTTATCGTATTCCGAAGAAGAATATCCTGCTCTCTACCGGAACAACCAAACAGAAGGCCGATATGATGGATGCCGCCCGATTGTTGGTGGAAAAAGGATACAAACTTTTTGCCACAGGAGGAACGCACAATTCCTTGCTTGAAAATAATATAGAGAACACGTTGGTTTATTGGCCGAGTGAAAAGAATGAGCCTCAGGCCCTGACCATGCTTCACAATAAACAAATAGACATGGTTGTGAATATCCCGAAAAATCTTACGGCTTCGGAGTTGGATAACGGTTACAAGATTCGTCGTGCAGCCATTGATCTTAACATTCCGTTGATTACCAATGCCCGTTTGGCCAGTGCGTTTATTAATGCGTTCTGTACGATGAGTGTTGATGATATATTGATCAACAGCTGGTCTGATTATAAATAATCATCTCATACAAGAAGAAAGAAGAAGAGGATGCATATTGAAATGCATCCTCTTCTTCTTTTTATTATGACTTTCTATCTATGAATTAATCTTCTGATTTAACCGAAGGTCTGTTTTCTTTTTGATTTCTGTTTTCCATCGGAGCTCTGTTTTCCCTTGGCGGTCTGTTTCCTCCGGCATGCCGGTTCTCACTCGAGAATTGGTTTTCGCCTTTCGGATTTCTTGAGTGGTTCTGTCCGTGTCCCTGAAATTTGCCCTGACCCGG
>JALNVG010000304.1 GCA_023227685.1 Bacteroidaceae bacterium | reverse complement strand
TTCGACTTCCATGCCGATATATATAATTGTAATATCCGGATATCTTTTGTGCATTATGTGCGTTGTGATATGAATTTTGCAAATGTTGATGAATTGGCATTGCAGTTGCATAAAGATGAAAAAGAGGTGAGGGCATTGTTCCTTTCTGAAGGAAGATAATAGTGCTAACTTATTGGTAAAAATTAAATCAAATGAAAAAATCGATTATTTTAGTTCTTGTGTATTTCTTTATTCAATTGGTATCTTCTTTTCTTTCTATGGCTGTCTGCTATCTTTATTTGTATGTTACGCATCAAGACTTATCTACAGCCGGAGCTAAATCAATCGTTCCTGCTCTCGTTTTGTCTATATTGATAATGGGCTTTTATATGTGGAAGAAAGGTTGGATCAGCACCGAGAAAGAACGATGGTCTATTGTTTCGCCTAGATTTTTATTTGTTTCGCTGGCTCTGGCAGCTTCTGCCATCTGGCTGCTTGATGTGTTGATGTCTTATATTTCTCTTCCCGATTTGTTGAAATCTAGTTTTGATGTGATACAATCCGGATGGATCGGAATTCTTTGTGTTGCTGTACTGGGACCGATTGTAGAGGAGCTATTATTCAGAGGTGCCATAACAAGTCGTTTGCTAAGAAGGTACAGCCCATTACGTGCAATACTATTCTCTGCGTTGATCTTTGGCGTTTTTCATCTTAATCCGGCTCAAATACCCGGTGCATTCTTTATCGGCTTGATACTCGCCTGGATTTTTTATCAAAGTGGAAGTTTGATACCAGGCATGTTGATTCATATTTTTAATAATAGTCTTTCTGTATATCTGGATGCAAAATACCCCAAGATGGACAACCTGACAGACTTGATGAGTACTTCAGATATTCGTCTTTGTTCTTTGATGGCAGTTATTGTTTTTATTCTGATGTTTTATTGGTTGCGGAGATTGAAAAGTCCAAAAGTCTGGTTGAATGAAAACAAACAAGCCTGACTTTTTTATAGTTCAGGCTTGTGTAAATATTTAGCGAATCAATTTGTTTATCGGGTATGAATTCTATTTTATTTCTTTTTCCTCTTTAGTTCTGAAAGCCAGAGCATACATTCTGATTTGTTTAATCATGGCTAGTAATCCGTTGCTGCGAGTGGGCGAAAGGTGTTGCCTTAATCCTAGTTTGTCGATAAAGTAAAGGTCGGTATCAAGTATCTCTTGCGGTGTGTGTCCCGAAAGAATTTTTATTAGTAGCGCGATGATACCCTTTACTATCAGAGCATCACTTTCTGCCTGAAAAACAATTTTACCGTTTTCGTAGTCAGCCTGTAACCATACGCGACTTTGGCAGCCGTCAATCAGATTTTGTTCTGTTTTATATCTTTCATCAATGGGCTTTTGTTCGTTTCCCAAATCAATCAGCAATTGGTATTTATCCATCCAGTCGTCGAAATCGCTGAATTCAGCCACTGCTTCATCTTGTGCTTCGTTTATTGTCATTGTTTTTATGATTAATGTTCGTTGTATATTACTTCCATAACTGTTTGCCCAACGGCTTTCAGTGTTGATTTATCTATATGCTCCATATTATCGTTTAGTGTATGCCAAGTGGGGCCGAAGCTTGTCTTCCCACTCATATCGTTATTTATAATATCTATGGTTTTGATATGTGCGAGGTTGTTAACGAACAGATGGTCATCGGTAACATATCCGCAACTCTTGTCGATAAAATATTTTCCGTATCCTAGTTGTTTCGCAATTTTCCATACTTTCTTGTTGATGTCAGGAGCAAATTGTTCAGAGTAAGCTTCTTTTAAAAAGGCGGCATTTTGTCCGCCGACCATATCAAGTAATATGCCGAAGCGTGCGTTATATCCATCTACGTGAGGGTTCCTTGCCCAATATTGTGTACCCAGGCACCAAGATTCTTCTTTGCGTTCTCCTTTGTAAAATTCAGGGTCGCCATAATCTTCCGCATCAAGAAATATCAGGTCGATGCCCAGATCAGGTAGTTGATGTTGCATGAGGCGAGCTATTTCAAGCAGTACTCCTACACCGCTGGCCCCATCATTAGCTCCGAGTATAGGGGTGTGATGATTCTTAGGGTCAGGATCTTCGTCTGCCCAAGGGCGGGTGTCCCAATGAGTAAAGAGAGCAATGCGTTTCTTGCTTTCCGGTCGATACGATCCGATAATATTGGTGGCTTTGAGCAATGTACCGTCATAAGCAATAACTCCTGCGGATTGTTTGGTTACTTTAGCTCCGAATATCTTTAATTGTTGAGCCAGATAATTACCGCAATCATCATGTGTTTTGGTATTTGGTACACGTGGACCGAATTCAACTTGATGTGCCGTATAAACGTAGGCACTGTCGGCATTGAAGGTTGGTACGCAAACTATTATCTTTTTGTTTTGTTCGTTTGAACTAGATGTATTTTTGGAACCTCCACATGAAAAGGCGGAACACATCAATAGCGTTAATATTAAGCAGATATAATTCTTTCTCATCTTTTATTATTTGTTTGAGTTTCCAAAAATACTCATTTTTGTATAGAATGTAAAGTGCTTGATGTGATTATTCTTAAATAAACTTAAGTTCGACATTTTTCTTGCAGACAGAAAGTTCTACTTCGCCTCCTTCTATTAGCGGAAGGTTATTTTTTACATGTCCCACGGGAAAATTAAAACAAACAGGATAATGATATTCTTCTACCAGGTCGGCAATAGCCTGATAAACATCTTTTCCCAAAGAAAGGTCTTCTTCATATTCTGTGAATTGCCCGATGATGAG
>JALNVG010000303.1 GCA_023227685.1 Bacteroidaceae bacterium | reverse complement strand
TTCGATTTTGTACTCAGTGGTTATTTTTACCTGATTATCATTACCATAAGTTTTTACTTCAGGAGCCTCTCCATATTCTTTTGACAGAGCTTTAGCTACATCTCCAACTTTTACATTATTGTCAAAACGTACAACATAGGTACGACCTCCCTTGAAATCGATACCATAATTGAATCCTCTTGTGGCTATTGAGATAAGGGATATTAATATCAATGCTCCTGAAATACAGTAGAAAATTTTACGTTTTTCAAGAAATTTAACCTTAGTATGAGTAAGCCAGTTTCTTGTAATATGTGAAGTAAATGTAATAGTCTTGTTTTTTGTGAGCTGATATTCGAAAATAAGACGACTAATGAAAATAGCTGAGAAAAGTGATGTAAAAATACCAATTACCAATGTTGTGGCAAATCCTTTGATTGGTCCTGAACCAAATAAATAAAGTACTATACCTGTTAACAATGTAGTAACCTGTCCATCGACAATGGCTGAATAAGCATTTTTGTATCCGTCGCTTATAGCAAGACGAAGACCTTTGCCTCCTTTTATTTCTTCTTCTACACGTTCATAAATAAGCACATTGGCATCAACTGCCATACCCATGGTAAGCACAATACCAGCGATACCAGGCAGCGTAAGTACAGCACCAAGTGATACCAAAACTCCTATAAGAAAGAAAAGGTTGGCAAGTAAAGCAACATTTGCTGTAATACCGGCTTTGGCATAGAAGAATATCATATAAATAAGAACCAGAATGAATGCAATAATAAAAGACCACATACCACTGTTGATGGCTTCATGCCCCAAAGACGGTCCTACGATTTCTTCCTGAATGATGTGAGCCGGAGCGGGCATTTTACCTGATTTTAAAATATTGGCTAAATCCTTTGCTTCTTCAACTGATTCAAGTCCTGTAATACTTGAACGACCTCCGCTAATTTCTCCCATAACATTAGGATAAGAACGCACATAATCGTCTAATACGATAGCGATACTTTTACCTATATTGTCTTTGGTAAGTCTTGCCCATGTTTTGGCGCCTGCAGAATTCATAGTCATTGAAACTTCAGGGCTACCTCCCATTGTCTGATATTGCTGACTGGCATCTACAATTGCATCTCCGTCGAGAGGTGCACGACCGTCACGTGTGGATACCTTGATTGCAATTAATCTGAAATAATCTTCTGCTTTATCAAAAGCCTTTGAAGTCCATTTGAACTTCATAGTTCTTGGTATAAGGGCTTTTACCTGAGGCAGATTCAAATATCTGTTAACTGTGGCTGTATCTTTATAATGTGAGGTTCCTATAGCTGGCCCTGGATATAACTGTCCCTGCTGATTGGTACTTGGCGTAAGAACTGAGAACAACGGAAAATTTCTTTTAACATCTTCTGCAGTTTTTACAGCTGTTGTGTCTTCTGCTGATTTTTTACTTTCGAGTTCATTAAGAAGACTGTTGTCTTTTGTTTTTGATTTCGCTTCAGTTTTAGCCGTTTTGACAATAGTTTGGTTTTTAACTGTGTCTGATGGCTGATTTAATGATTGAATTTCTTTAAGTACATTGTTTATACTTAAAAGTACAGGATAAACTTCGCTGTTATCGTATGTTTCCCAAAATTCCAGATTTGCTGTTCCCTGTAATAATTTACGAACACGGTCAGCATCATTTACTCCGGGAAGTTCTACCAGTATACGACCTTTGGTCTGCAATGGCTGAATATTTGGCTGTGCAACTCCGAAACGGTCAATACGTGTACGGATAATGTTAAATGCATTGTCAATTGCAACATTTGTTTCTTTACTAATGACTTTCAGTACTTCAGCATTTGTTGAGTTAAACTTTACACTTTCTTTTAATTGTAAAGTATTAAATATGGCAGCAAGCTTTGCGTCTGGATCTATCTGCGCAAATGCTTTACCAAACAGGGAGACATATCCTTCCTGACTGTTTTTCTGCATTTCCGTGGCCATAGCCAGTGCTTTGTTAAATGTAGTATCGGTATTGAAATTTGATAATTTTTTAATAAGATCTACTACTGATACTTCAAGGGTAACATTCATACCTCCTTTTAAGTCCAGTCCTAATCCTATTTCCAGTCCTTTAACATCGTTATATGTATACTTTTTTAGCCCAAGAAAACTATATACATTTTCTCCCGATATTGAATCGAGATAATAAAGTTCCTTTGTTTCATCACCATTTGCATATGTTTTCGCATTATTTTCAATATTACGCGATACAAATGTGAAGCTTAGCTGATAGGCACATACCAGCGCCAGTAAAATGGCAAAAGTTTTAATTAATCCCTTATTTTGCATTTGTAAAAATTTATTTTTTTTATTTTCTGTTTATTTAGTTTTCCTTTAAACTTTTCTGTGTGTTTTAATAATAAATAGACAATTATATGAGTGGAAAATTATCATCATCCCCTGATGGCGGACAGAAATCGAATCGTTTATAGCTAACAAACGGAAAGAATGATTCCTGTTTGGATAAATGACTACGAATGATTCTTTCTATATTTTTTTCAATGTATAATTCATTATTTTTTCTGCCGGTTAAAAATTTCATAAAAGAATTGCTTTCCCGAAGGGAAATTTTAACAGATTTTAAAGGAGAATAAAAATATACACAAAAAAATTGCTTCTTCTGCGTCTCTGAACGCTGATGCATTTCTTTTGATAATTCTTCGGATCCTTTGTGACAATTGTCAAAGACAAAGGCCACTCCAATGATTAAGAGAAAAAAAATCAACCGGAGAACTAATTTGTTTTGTA
>JALNVG010000302.1 GCA_023227685.1 Bacteroidaceae bacterium | reverse complement strand
CTGGTAGGCTATTACAAGAAATTCAATATTAATTTGACGGCGGATGATATTATTATCACATCGGGTGGTTCCGAAGCCGTGTTGTTTTCTTTTCTGTCTTGTTTGAATCCGGGTGATGAGATTATCGTTCCGGAACCTGCTTATGCCAATTATATGGCGTTTGCTATTTCGGCCGGTGCCAAAATCCGTACTATTACCACAACTATAGAAGAGGGATTCACCCTTCCGAAAGTTGAAAAGTTTGAGGAACTGATTAATGAACGTACGAAAGCAATCTTGATTTGTAATCCGAATAATCCGACAGGTTATCTTTATACCCGTCGCGAGATGAATCAGATTCGGGATATGGTGAAGAAATATGATTTGTTTTTGTTTTCGGATGAGGTTTATCGTGAATTTATTTATACCGGTTCTCCTTATATATCTGCGTGTCATCTGGAGGGTATTCAAAACAATGTGGTGTTGATCGATTCTGTGAGTAAGAGATATTCGGAGTGCGGCATTAGGATAGGGGCGCTGATTACAAAGAATAAAACGGTTCGTGATGCCGTGATGAAGTTTTGTCAGGCCCGACTTAGTCCGCCACTGATAGGTCAGATTGTTGCGGAAGCTTCTTTAGATGCACCCGAAGAATATATGCGTGATGTTTATGATGAATATGTGGAACGAAGGAAATGCTTGATTGATGGTTTGAACCGTATTCCGGGTGTTTATTCTCCAATTCCTATGGGGGCATTTTATACGGTGGCAAGGCTTCCTGTAGATGATTCCGACAAGTTTTGCGCTTGGTGTCTGACGGATTTTCAATATGAGGGCGAAACCGTTTTCATGGCTCCTGCATCGGGCTTTTATACCACTCCCGGTGTCGGAGTGAATGAGGTACGTATTGCCTATGTCTTGAAAAAAGAGGATCTGGTACGTTCACTCTTTATCTTAAGCAAGGCTTTACTTGCTTATCCGGGAAGGACGGAATAGAAATGTCCCTAGCATATTTCATAGCAAAAAGAATATATCGTGATAACGATAAAGGTAAGAGGGTTTCACGTCCTGCTGTTTTTATTGCTATGGTAGGTATTGCGATAGGTTTGGCTGTGATGATCATCTCCGTATCTGTTGCGGTGGGCTTTAAAACCGAGGTTAGGAATAAGGTGGTGGGCTTTGGCTCTCATATCATTATTGCGAATCTCGATGCGGTCAATTCTTACGAGACTCGTCCGGTTTTTGTGGGCGATAGTATGATGACGGCTCTTTATCATTATCCTGAAGTGAAGCATGTGCAACGCTATTCCACAAAGCCGGGTATGATAAAAACGAAGGATTCTTTTCAGGGAATCGTTCTTAAGGGTATGGGGCAGGAGTTTGATCCTGCTTTTATCAAGAAGTGTCTGATAGCGGGTAGTTTGCCCGCTTTCAGTGATTCCGTTTCTTCTTCTCAGGTACTTGTTTCCAAGGCGATGGCCGATAAAATGAAGTTGCATGTGGGTGATAAAATCTATACCTATTACATACAAGATGATATTCGTGCCCGACGTTTTAAAATTTCCGGTATTTACCAGACTAATTTTTCTGACTATGATAATTTGTTCTTGCTGACCGACATTTATACGGTAAACCGTTTGAATAAATGGTACCCGGGGCAGGTGAGCGGATTGGAATTGCAAGTTAATAATTATGATAAATTGGATGATATCACTTATCGTATCGCTTTTGATACGAATAGTCAGCATGATAAATATGGTGGAGTATATTATGTAAGGAATATCCGCCAATTGAATCCTCAGATATTTGCATGGCTCGATTTGCTCAATATTAATGTTTGGGTCATTCTTTTATTGATGATAGGTATTGCGGGTTTTACAATGATTTCCGGTTTGTTGATTATTATAATTGAGCGTGCCAATATGATTGGCATATTGAAGGCTTTGGGAGCTGGAAATTTTGTTATACGCAAAACATTTCTTTGGCTTGCTGTTTTTCTTATAGGCAAGGGTATGTTATGGGGTAACATTATCGGACTGGGCTTTTATTTTATTCAGTCGCAGTTCGGCTTACTGAAGTTGGATCCTGAAACTTATTACGTGGATACTGTCCCCGTAAATCTTAATATTTGGTTTTTCCTTCTAATAAATATCGGAACTCTGTTGGCCTCCGTATTTATGCTCTTGGGACCATCTTTTTTAATCTCAAAGATTAATCCGGCTAACTCGATGCGTTACGACTAACGCGATTATTAATCAATTATTTTTTTATGAATAATGTATTAATTCTTTTGGATCGTTTGGATGATTGGAAACCTTATTATGAGACGAAAAGCGTGCTCACCGTTTCTGATTATCTTAAAAACAAACCTGCTGTAAAAGATCAAAAACTTGTGTTTAATTTGAGTAATGATTATAGCTATAATTCCGAGGGGTATTATTGCTCACTATTGGCTCGAACAAGAGGACAGAGGGTAATTCCCGGTGTGGATATCATCAATAAATTGGAGACGGGTACAGGTGTTCGCATGGATCACACTTTGCAGAATATCTGTTATCAATATATTCAGAAGAACAATATCAAGGATGATATCTGGTATCTTCGTCTCTTTTTTGGAAAGTGCAAAGAGAAAGGTTTGGAGAGAATCGCCAGGTTCCTTTTTGAGAATTATCCTTGTCCGTTACTCGAAATTGGTTTCAATACGCACCAGAGCAACCAAATTGAGAGTATCAATTATTTGCCTCTGAACAAATTGAATGATGAAGAACAAGATTTCTTTGCTGATACATTGGATAAATTCAGTAT
>JALNVG010000301.1 GCA_023227685.1 Bacteroidaceae bacterium | reverse complement strand
TAACATAAATGCGATTTCATCCATAGTAACACGCTTAATGCCTCTTTGGATAAAAGCATCTTTTGCAATGATCTCTATTTTAGTGCGTAACTCATCTCGACGAGATATCTCTTTGCCCTGTGCTGTCATCTTTATATATTATTTACGGCAGACAAAATTAATAAGAAAACTGAATTAAAAGTAATAGTTTCATGAAAAATATTAGAGAACAAAAAAAAAATTCAAAAATCAATCTGTCAAAAGCAACAATAATATTCTTTTTATTTATATTTGCACCATCATGGATGAATTTGAGCAACTAAAAAACGAGATTCCGTCTTGCACACTTTGTGATTTGTGTAAAACACGAACTCATGTAGTATTCGGTGAAGGCAACCGACATGCGCCGATTATGTGCATTGGTGAGGGCCCCGGCTATTATGAGGATATGCAAGGAAGACCTTTTGTAGGAAAATCAGGAATATTACTTGATAAGATTTTTGCGGCCTGTGGCTTTACAAGACAAGAACATATTTTCATTGGTAATATTGTAAAATGCAGACCTCCCGGCAATCGCGACCCACAGCCTGAAGAACGGGCAGCTTGCCTACCATACTTACTTAAACAGATAGAATGGATTGATCCGAAAATAATTATTCTTCTCGGCGCCACCGCCCTTAAAGGGCTTGTTGACCCAAATGCAAGAATAACCCAAGTTCGTGGCACATGGTTGGAATTGCAAGGTAGGCTTGTCATGCCTACTTATCATCCGTCGGCATTACTACGAAACCCTGCACTTAAAAGAGAAGCTTGGGAAGATTTCAAACACGTCATTGATAAGTATAGAGAACTAATCGACCCGAAACATTTTTGCGCTTACCATTGATACAGACAAGCCTTAAGATATGGTTACCATATCCATTAAAAGCAAATAATAACCGAATAAAAAAAAATATTTTAATTACCCCGATAGAACTTCATATGATAAGATATTAGCCCCTCCATTGATGTTTCATTAATATCTTTAATTTCAATACCGTATTCATGAGCCATCGAGCGTAATTCATCCTGAACGGCGAATGCTATTGAACCAACAAAACTAATCGGATACCGACTATATTCATATTGGCAAAGACAACGATCAAAAAAAGAATGTAAATTATAATTCAATAGCTTTTTAACATAATCCATATCCCTACGCTCCAACAGATATTCGCCAATCGAATTCAGAAATTGATTAGAAGTACTATGATCATATACGGCCTCCATTATTTCATCTTCTGTTAAATGAAATCGATCCTGAAATTCAGATATTAATCTTTCCGGTGCCAGTCTCTTTAACAAATCTGCCAAGAACCTTTTTCCAAGATTTGTACCACTGCCTTCATCACCTAAAATATATCCACAAGGCTTAACATTCTTCACAATAGTATCCCCATTATAAAAACAAGAATTAGAACCAGCACCCAAAATGCAAGCAATACCAAACTTATTGGCAAACAAAGAACGGGCAACTCCCAATAAATCGCTTTCAACCGTTACCCTGCTTTTGAACTGAGTAACAAGGGAAGCCCCGACTATCTTTTTTTTCTCGCTTGCAGAACATCCCGCACCATAATAATAAATATGTTCATATTTCTTCTTAAAATATTCCTCAGACAAATTCAGCCTTATAGACCGACTGATTTCTCGCCGGGTTTGAATATAAGGATTAATGCCCTCAGTGAGCTCAGAATGAACTTTTTCCCCACCATCAATCAATGCCCATTCTGCTCTTGTTGATTTACTTTCTACAACCAGTATCATTTTATATTTTAGAAATAATACACAAATATATATATTATTTTTACATTATATACATTTATTAGAAAGAAAATCGTATTCAATAGATAAAAATAAACGAGGAAACACTTGTTAAAGCATTTCCTCGTTTATTTTTATCTAAAACAGAATCAACTCAATTGCCTTTTTTCTTGGATTCTAGCCTTTTTACCAGTAAGTTGACGAAGATAATATAATTTAGCACGACGTACTTTACCAATTTTATTTACTTCAATACTATCAATAGCCGGAGATTCGAGAGGAAAGATCCTTTCTACACCAATAGTTCCGGACATTTTACGTACTGTAAAACGTTTCTTTTCGCCATGACCACAAATTTTGATAACAATTCCACGATACAGCTGTACACGTTCTTTGGTACCTTCAATAATACGATAAGCTACCGTAACAGTATCTCCTGCTTTGAAGCTTGGACGTTGTTTGCCCGTAGCAAATGCTTCTTCTGCAATTTTAATTAAATCCATTTTCTTACTTTTAATTGTTTTATCGTTACAACGCAACATACCAAGTAACTCTAATCTTGACAGCGATTGCGCGAAAGCGATGCAAAGTAACAAAAATTTCATAGAATAACCAAAAGTTTTTTTGTATATTTGTCCTCAAATTAAATAATTAAAATATGAAACATATAAACGCCAAACTTTATTACAGCATATTTCTGGCAGGATTTATATTCTTGTCATCGTGTCAATCGACCCGACACAGCACAAGAACAACTTACAAGGTAGTACAAGCCAAAGGCTATAGAATTTCCATGGACTCGACTTTCGACAAGAATCCCGATGAAAAAGCCATAAATATCTTACAACCATATAAGGAAAAGGTTAACAAACAAATGAATGAAGTTTTAGGTTATGCCGAAATGAAAATGGAAAGATCACGTCCTGAAGCACTACTTTCCAATCTGGTAGCAGACGTATTAAAAAATGCTGCAACTAAATATACTGGCAGGCCTGCAGATGTAAG
>JALNVG010000300.1 GCA_023227685.1 Bacteroidaceae bacterium | reverse complement strand
GGCTCAATAAGGTAGGGTGCTTCAATATACTCTATATATGTATATACTTTATCTGCCGAAATAGTGTTCGAAGAAATTTTTCCCTTTAACAGGAAAACCAATTTATCACAAACGTCACCTTGAGTAAGGATTGTGTCTCCTGCCTGATATTTGGCAAAGTGTATCTTTACTTTTTCAAGTATTTCCGTAAAGTCATTGTGGCAAAGGCCTTGAAATAAAGGCAACTGAAGAAGTGTGTCGTACATTGTTTCCATAAAGGTTTTTTTTATTTTAGACAAATGTAAGTAAAATAGATTCCTTTTGTTATTATTAAGTTCAGTTTTTTGTTTTTTTATCATTTCTTAAGTTTGCAGCTATATTGTATTGTTTCTGCATAAAAATTACCTATATTTGCAATCAAAAAGGAGGTAATATGTTTATAGGATTCGATCTTCAGGAGCTTGTCAGTGCTTTTATTGTATTATTCGCCGTAATTGATATTATTGGCTCAATTCCTATTATCATTAATCTCAAACAAAGAGGGAAGGGAGTTAATGCCATGAAAGCTACGGTTATATCATTTCTTCTTCTGCTTGGCTTCTTTTATGCGGGAGATATGATGCTGAAGCTTTTTCATGTTGACATTGCCTCGTTTGCTGTTGCCGGTGCTTTCGTTATTTTCCTGATGTCATTGGAAATGTTGCTCGATATAGAGATTTTCAAGAATCAAGGACCTATTAAAGAAGCAACATTGGTTCCGTTGGTTTTCCCTTTGTTGGCTGGGGCTGGTGCATTTACAACTCTTTTGTCACTTCGGGCCGAGTATGCTAGCTTTAATATCATTCTGGCTTTGATACTTAACATGGTTTGGGTTTATTTTGTGGTTAAGATGACTGACCGGGTGGAACGATTTCTGGGAAAAGGAGGTATTTATATCATCCGAAAATTCTTTGGAATTATTTTGTTAGCTATCTCTGTCAGACTGTTTACTGCCAACATAACCTTGCTTATGGAGGCTCTTAACAAATAGATCTTTTTTTTCCACGTCAAGAAATTCTTTATACACCCGGGTGTAGGGTATTTGTAGACCGGGGTGTACAAAGGCTCTACATGGGGGTGTACAAACTGTGTACACCGGGGTGGAGACGAAATTTACTCACCTGCAAAATAAATCGCAGAAGCATGCCGATTAAAACTCTTATATATAAGAGCTAAATAGTGATATACTTGTAAGGAATCACTGCCGAAAAGTTGGTGACACTTGGTGATACTTGGTGACACTTTTTTTTAGCCAAGTGTCACACGGAATGCTCTGATTGTCAATCTGTTATAAGGTTGGTGATACTTGGTGATACTTTTTTTCATGCATTTCATGTAGCGTCTTGCTCATTTCGGTCACTTTCTTCTTCCGTTTCAATGTCAGTGTTACTTTCTTCATCATCGGTTATGATCCTTTTTTGTGGACCGTAGCTCTTGAAAAGTAATGCGAGTATCATTCCGGTTATTCCTCCGCTTAAATGGCCTTCCCAAGAAATATTGGCTTTCACAAAAAACGGAAACATACTCCACACAATGCCGCCATATAGAAATGTAATCAGGAGCGAAATGGCAATCAATGGAGGGTACTTGCGGATTACACCGCTAAGGAAAAGGAAAAAGACCAACCCGTAAATGAGTCCGCTAGCACCGATATGCCAACCGGGACTTCCTATGATGAAAGTAAAACAACCACTGCTTATCCATAAGGCAGTAAGTATCTGGATTGCTATGGAATGATAGAAATAAAATAAACACCACGTAAGAAATAAAAGCGGGAAACTATTAGCCATTAAATGGCTGAAGCTACTGTGAACCAACGGGGAAGTTATAATTCCTATGACTCCTTTGACGTGTAAAGGGTATATGCCAAAGTGTGACAAATCCCATCCCATACCTACTTCCAATATCTTAATAGCATATAGCATCAAAAGTAAAAGCAACGGAATAACCAGAGAAAGAATTAATCTTTGTATTTCAACTTTCATAATCGTCTTTTTATGTGATTGGCTATACAATGCTACGAATATTTACAATAAAAATGAAAATAATCGGCTTTTTTATTTTGACTTCTTCGTATAATTTGTATTTTTGGAGAATACAATAATATTGCCGCGTGGCATTTAAATTAACCTTTTTAATAGTGCAGACTATGAGCTATTTACGATTCGACAAGACCCTTATGCTTAATCTGGAGGAATCTCTGCCCAGAGAAATTCTTCGGACAAATAAATCGGGAGCTTATCATTGTACAACAATAGTTGACTGTAACACACGAAAATACCATGGATTGCTTGTCATTCCTGTCCCTGAGTTGGATGAAGAAAATCATGTGCTGCTCTCTTCTCTTGATGAAACGGTAATTCAGCATGGTGCAGAGTTTAATTTGGGACTACATAAGTATCAGGGAAATAATTTTAGCCCGAAAGGACATAAATACATCCGTGAATTTGATTGTGAGAAAGTTCCGGTTACAACTTACCGTGTTGGTGGAGTACTTCTTACCAAAGAAAAAGTCTTTGTACACCATGAGAATAGAATCCTGATCAGATACACGCTTGTAGAGGCACATTCGGCTACCAAGTTACGATTGAGACCTTTCTTGGCCTTTAGAAGTGTGCGGCAATATACGCACGAAAACAATGAGGTGAACAAGGAGTATCAGGTAGTTGAAAATGGAATTAAAACGTGCATGTATCCCGGTTATCCGGAACTTTTTATGCAAGTGAACAAGAAGAATGAATTTCATTTTGAACCCGATTGGTATCGGGGT
>JALNVG010000299.1 GCA_023227685.1 Bacteroidaceae bacterium | reverse complement strand
TTGTATTCCCCTGTACTGCTGTCACTTGTTTTTTCAATGATGGTTTCTTAAAAGGATCATCCAATTGAAACACATCCGGCATCGCTTCCAAACGCCAGATTCCTTTCTGGATACGGTCAAGAAAATAAGCGCCATTCCCAGCATAATTCACCACATCAGAACTACCACATCCCGCTACATGCTGCAAATCTTTAGCATTTACAGGATGCGCATTTGTATTGTTAGTGTATATGAAGTCCTTCTTCGTATTCAGTTCTGCGAGATTTTTAAGATAACTTACATGGAAATCATTAAAAAGGGTATCTTCAGGATATGTGCCATAAGTTTTCCCTAATGGCAACATCCTGACCTCTTTTGCCGCAATCAGCATTCCAATTGCCTTATTCGGCGTATAAGCCAAATTCAGATAATGAGTTTGATAATCTGTATTATAAGGAGCCTCATCAATAGGATCATAGGCAAAATGGGTGATCCACTGAAAACCTGCAGAGCGAAAAGAACGCACAACAGAAGGAATCAGAAAAGAATACAGATTATCAGCTGCATCGAATTCATAGATGATCTTAGCTTTATTTCGGGCACTTTGCAACGTATCAAAAGGAATGACATAATCATCTACCGCTGGCAGATAATTGCCTTGCCGTTCATGTCCGGCAACCAAACCAACCGGATACCATTGGAAAGTAGCCCCCTGAATAGGACTATTATAAAAGACTTTGTCTAACCAGGGATTCTGACTTACATTATAAAACAACGGTTTCTGAGTACCAGCCGTCCGCAACGTATCCACCATACCTTTTATATAATCGGCAACTTCCTGTGGTGTTCCCGAATGGCACGGTTCATTATTGATCTCAAAACCCACAATCAGTGGATCTGAGGCGTATGTCCTACCCGTGTATTTATTTACATGATGCATCAAATCAGCCACGTAAACACGCTGCGCTTTTTGCGCCTCCGGATTTTCATGCACATTACATTTATCATATTGATACGAAAAACCATCTGTCAATCGGTTACGTTCAGGATAACCGTCTCCGAAATCTGTCTGAAGAGTCAATAAAGAATGAATGCCACGCTCACCAAGTTTGAAAATAAGATAATCCAGTAAATCAAGATGTTTATTTTCCAATAAGTTTCCACGAGCATCACTCAACTCTACATCCCACAAATGTATTCGATATGCATTGAATCCCAATCTTGCAAAATGGTACACATCCTGATCAATTTCTTTTTTTGGATCTATTCCCAGATATTCCATAACACGATAACCATGGGCAAAAGGCAAAGTATAGTTTACTCCGAAAAATGCAGCCTTGTGTCCGTCTGGCGTACACAATAAACCTTTAGAGTTAACATAATAATCTTTACGAATTACCCGGTGGGAATGTTCCGCCGACATGCTTGTTAAAGAAAAGGATATAAACAAAAGGATCAAGGTTAGTTGTTTCATTTGCATCATTTGATAGATTTCGAATGCAAAAATAACTAACACTCATAAAAGAAAAAAGAACAGATTGGACAATTAGAGACAAAAACAGGACATCGTCCTGATAAGCGTCAGTCAGGCGAATCATATTGGTCTGATATTTAGTAATTAACAGACACTGTTGTTTATTAGGACCTATGAATTGATTTAAAAAATCCCATTTTTACAATTTAGGATCATTACAGATTATGTGACTATTGTCTGTTTTCTTTTATCCATATATTGCTTTGGAGTAATATTAAATTCAGCCTGGAAACATTTCGAAAAATAAGAAGAATTACTGAATCCAACCATATACATAACCTCTGACACCGTGAACTTCTTTTGTCCAAGCAACATGGCAGCCTTCTTCATTCTGATACTCTTGATATATTCAACGGGAGATTGACCTGTAAGCTGTTTTAATTTACGATATACTAATTTATTCCCCAGTCCCAATTGCTCACAAAGAGAATTTACATTCAGGTTAAAATCACTTATACGATCTTCTATTAGTGTGGTGATCCGCAGCAAAAACTTTTCGTCATCAGAGACAGCATCCGTTTCTTTCGGTTGTATAATAGCCTTCATACGCTCTTTTGCCTCTTTTCGCCGATATGTTTCTACAAGTTGTTTAGCACGGAGCAACAGTATATTTGCATCAAAAGGTTTTAGCAAAAATGCATCTATATTGATACGTATACTCTCCATTTCCGTGATCTTATCATCCTTTGCTGTAAGCATAATAATAGGTGTCACCGACGTCTTCACGTTTTTACGTAACAACTGGCACATTTCCATCCCACTCATGACCGGCATAACCACATCCGTTATAATCAATGCAGGGTCATTTTTCAAACACATCTCAAGGCCAGTCTTACCATCAAAGGCAGAAAGACAATGAAAATCGGAAGTCAGGGTATCAACAATAAAGTCCACAACATCTTTATTATCATCTACCACAACAACCAAAGGCTTTTCTCTTGCATCTTTCTTTATGTCTGAATCTTTTTCAGCATCATTCCTAACTTCATTTTGTTCAGTACCACATTTAACAGGAATTGTAAAAATGACTGTTGTACCTTTGTTTTCTTCCGAAGAGATTTCAAAATGTCCACCATGCAGTTCAGTATAAGCCCTAGCCACATACAATCCGATGCCAGTACCCTCTTTGTTCCCCTTTGTCTTAGACGACTGGAAAAAGCGTTGGCTCACATAAGGCAAATCTTTAGCCGGTATTCCGATGCCACTGTCACTGATCTTCACCTCCACGTTTTGAGCACTTACCTTGATAGAAGTCGATACCGTTCCACCGGAAGGAGTGTATTTCGA
>JALNVG010000298.1 GCA_023227685.1 Bacteroidaceae bacterium | reverse complement strand
TCACGAAGAATATGATAAAATTCTTTACGAACAAAGGATAAAAAAACTCGTATTTGCATAATTGTTTATTTTGTAGGCCGACAAAGTTTCAAAAACACTTCTTGCATTGAAGTTACATGGTACTGTTCTTTCAATTTTGAAGGTGTATCCAACGCTTTAATCTTTCCTTCGACCATAATAGAAACACGTGAACAATATTCTGCTTCTTCCATATAATGGGTAGTTACGAAAATTGTAATACCATCACTCGCAGCCTTATAAATCAGTTGCCAGAAAATGCCGCGGGTTGTAGGATCCACACCACCGGTTGGTTCATCAAGAAAGACTACATCGGGATGATGAAAGATCGCCACGGAAAAAGCCAACTTCTGCTTCCATCCCAACGGCAAACTGCCGACCAGCGTATCCCGTTGATTTTCTAATTTTAAATTCTTCAATAACCTGTCGGTCTTCTCTTTAATGTCTTTATCAGACATACCGTAAATGCCTCCGAAAAGACGGATATTCTCCCATACTTTAAGGTCATCATAAAGAGAAAAGCGCTGGCTCATATAACCTATTTTTCGCTTAATCAGCTCCGAGTCTTTCATGACGTCACAACCGACTATGGTACCTGATCCGGATGTAGGTATGCTCAATCCGCACAACATCTTCATCGCTGTGGTCTTGCCGGCACCATTAGCTCCAAGAAAACCGAAAACTTCTCCTCTATTCACTTGAAAAGAAATATGATCAACGGCAGTAAAATGGCCAAACTTCTTTGTTAAATTTTCTATTTTAATAATCGGTTCAAAGGTTTTTTTTATGGAACTGTCTTTTAAAATAGAATCTTTAAAATAATTATCAATCATATCTTCGGGCTTACCTATACTTTCTATTTTCCCTTTATTTATATAGGCTACACGGTCGCATTGCATAATTTCATCACGGTAGGGAGTGGATACGACGATAGTAATTCCCATTTGTCTCAAAAGATGCAGCATTTCCCAGAATTCTTGACGAGATACGGGATCAACCCCCGTAGTGGGCTCATCCAGACAAAGCACCATTGGTTTATGGATTAATGCACAACACAATGCCAACTTTTGCTTCATACCACCGGACAACTTTCCGGCAGCACGCTTTTTAAAGGGTTCAATCTGACGATAAATAGGAGCAATAGTATCATAATTGGCTTTTACTGTTGTTCCGAAAAGAGTGGCAAAAAAATTCAGGTTTTCTTCGATGCTCAAATCAGGATAAAGAGAAAAATGTCCGGGCATATAACCTAAATGTTTCCGCAATTCACCATAATCTTTTACGATATTCAATCCATCAATAATTGCAGAGCCCCTATCCGGGAGCAACAAGGTCGTAAGCAAACGAAACAATGTAGTTTTTCCTGCACCGTCAGGACCAACCAACCCAAACAATTCACCACGACTGACAGAAAAAGACACGCCGTCAACTGCTTTTATATTACCATAAGCCTTTGATATGTCTTTGATTTCAATCATGATTTGAATTTTATCCAGCCGTACATTCCTATCTTCAACAATCCATCATTCTTGACAGCAACTTTTACTGCATATACCAAATCGCCCCTATCATCATCTGTCTGAATAGATTTCGGTGTAAATTCAGAAGTATCCGAAATCCAACTGATTGTACCATTATAAGTCTTTTGAATATCATCTCCATAATCGGAAATCACTTTGACCGACTGACCGACTTTGATATCGGCCAATTGTTTGGATGTAACATAACAACGTAAGAACATCTGTCTTAAATCGGCTATTTTGAAAATTGGCGCACCCATATTCACAATTTCATTTGCTTCAGTATATTTTGCCAGAACAGTTCCATCCACAGGTGCTTTGATCTGTGATTTATTTAACAAATCATTCAGCCGAGCCACTTGAATATCTAAAGCACTACTTTCGGCCGTCAAACTTGAATTACCATTATTCAAGGTTGAAAGTGTGGCTTGCAACCGACGTTCAAGAACTTTTAATTGAGCCGACAAATCATCTACTTGCTTATCGGTAGCCGCACCATGC
Source organism: Bacteroidaceae bacterium (assembly GCA_023227685.1). Classification (GTDB taxonomy): domain Bacteria; phylum Bacteroidota; class Bacteroidia; order Bacteroidales; family Bacteroidaceae; genus JALNVG01. The sequence goes on along the minus strand of JALNVG010000298.1, from coordinate 762 downwards.
AACATCAATTCTTGATAACGTTTTAATTCACGTTTCTGCTTCTTTATCTCTTCTTTCTGTGCTGCAATCTGTTTATTAATATCCGATTTTTTGCTAACTACAGCCTTATTACTAGCCTCTAATTGCAACTTCTGTAAATAAGTTTGCACCGTATCGACACAAGCTACAACTTCACCTTTTTTTAATTTCGTACCCTCATCACAATTTAAGAAAAGCAATTTCCCTTGTGTCTCTGCAGAAACTGTTATTTCTGTGGCCTCGAATGTTCCGGAGGCATCATATTTCATATCATTCCTCGTACAAGAAACTGTAAGAAGAGCTAGAATTACATAACTAATTTTTTTCATCGTCTTTTATATAATACATTTGTTTTTATTTTATACTAAAACAGCATATCTCCTTTTAAATATCATAACCGGCTATACGTTTTTTGGCCTCAATACTCTGATATAACTTGATCTGATGTACCACACGAGCTATCCTGGCCTGATGTAACTTTGACAGGTCATCCAAATAATCAGTGGTACGTATGGTTCCGTTCTTTAACTCCGAAGATGATGCATCAACAATGTTCTCACGAAGCTTAACTATCTCATCATCCTGTTTCAATTGTCCCCGAGCTTCTACAAGAGCCTGTTCATTATTCAATAATTCAAGGTTTGTATTCAATAAAAAAGTTTCCCTTTGTGACTGTATCCTTGACAAATCAACTTTGATTAATTCACGTTTCTTCTTTAATGTATAAAGATTACTGATATTATA
>JALNVG010000297.1 GCA_023227685.1 Bacteroidaceae bacterium | reverse complement strand
GATGAAGTAAGAACAGGTTTCTGCTGGTTTACGTTAATATCTGATAAGTTCAGATATCAAAAAGAAAAAAGACTAGTATTCTCATTGCGAAGTCTTGATAAAAATAGTTCAACGATAGGCTGCAGTTCAGTTTATTCATCAAAAGACCATAACAAGAACATTGAAACACGTATCTTTGAGAACATTGTTAATGCTTTGAGTAGTCAATTATAGTTTTTTTGAACTAACAAAATTACAAGAATTAAATCATTTGTTATCTATTAGGTGTTTTTTAAAGATTATATTTGGATTGAGGCAAATTCCCATTATTGGATAAAAAATCGACAAATCCTACAACATCACTTTTTTTACCAAGATATTTAAGTTCTTTTTCAATATTTGGTGAAAAGTTATAATAGTGGAGATTTAATGATTGTAAAACTTTGTTAATTTTAGAGTCTTTCATAATATTATCAGTATCAAACAAAAGAGAAATGTTATAGCCACCCAAATTTTTAAATAATATAGCAAAAAGAGGCATTAAATGTTTTCCAAATGTTGGGAAGATAAAATAGTCATCATAAAACAAATTATTGTCTTGCAAATATTTGTTTAGAAAAGAACGATCATTTAGCCCCTCACAGAAATAAATTTTTTTTGCGAATAATGCCTCTAAAAAATTCCTATAGCACATTTCTTTAATATGATGCTCAATTTGTGTTTCATCATAAAAAGCTTTTTCGTAATTGCAAAAATTACTAATTGGAAGTTTAAGATTTAATTCTTTGATTGCCGATTCAAAATTAAGGCTTTTCACTTTATGAGATGAATCATTAATAACACCAATATTTTTTAATGGGACATTTATCATAGATAGAAGTTTAGGACTATGTGTTGCAAGATAAATGTGTTTGCTACTATGATCCAAATCCATTATTAAACTCGCCGTTTTATTGAGCATTGATGGATGTGAATATTTTTCTGGTTCATCTAAAAAAATGTATTCTTTGGAGCTTTTTTTTACGAAGCTCAATAATAATTGCATTCGTTGACCACTACCCGTTTTATTTAAAAAATCTTTTTGACCAGAAATAGAAACCTCTTTTTTATATTGAATATTTTTAGAGGTAGTAATAAAATCCCCATTTCTTTTTTCCCCATTTGTAGTCATTACATTATCAACAATATCGTTTAAATCAACGGTGTGTGCTTGTATTTCTTTATCAATGTCATTTTTTAATTTTTGTTTATCTAATGAAATATCAGGTGTTTGAAGTATTTCAGTTAATATATATTCCATTGTCTTAGTTTCATCTTTCGTATCTTTTACCTCGTCTGCCAAAAGAATTTCTGATTCTAGGAAAAGTATTTTATTTTCTGAAACGCCATTTTTAATTAATCTGTCTTTTTCTTCTGTAAGATGATAAGTTTTTCCAAACCCATTTGGACCAATCACAACATTTATCATTGCTCTTCCTCTTTCTGACTAAATAATTATAATAGATATTGTAATAAAAGTAATGAAAAATTGCTACTCTATGTTTAATTCAGAAAATGCATAGTTTCTATCAAACAATGCCAACTTTATTAATGCTACTAAATTTAAAAAACCTTTTTATACGTATTATTTAGTTTTATAAATATATAAAAATATAACCGATTTTTTATGATTGCCATTTTAATTAATTCTTTCACCGCATAATATATTATAATTGTGAGCACGAATGATATACGTAGCAGTAAATATGACAAAAAAGGCTGGGGATTTATTGAAAATTCGGACTTTTACAAAAATATTCGCATGGATTTTTAGGTTATTTCTTGTACTCAATGTCTTCACACATCTGTGGCATGTATTTGAATAAGCCCGTGTGATCGTCGTTGATGTTCTTGAGCAATTGTTCGATGTAGAAGTCCGGATAGATGCCGCTTGCCGTGGCTGTTGTGATCATAGTCATCGGAACAGCAGTGTTCTGACAACATCCTTCTTGGACTTGGTGAACAATGAGTTCTTCCTGACGTTTGCGAACGACTTTGCGTATTACTCCGCTTTGTTGTCCGCTGCAGCAAGGTTGCCATCAATTAGGAAGGAGAATTTTCTGCTCCTGTCCCTGTAGTATTCAATGGTCATTTTTGGTTACGTTGATGCCTAACAGCCACTGATGTTGGTCAGGTATGATTTGGTCGTCCTCTAATTGAACGGCTGAAGCCTCAACCAAAGACATACATTTCGACAGACAAGTTCGAAAAGGCTATGAAAGCGATATGGTGATCAACAATTGCAGTGCACTGCTGAAGAACCCGATGAGGAAATGCTCCAGGGCCAAGATGGAAAACATTGGGATGTCTTTACTACCTTTAGGTTAGTTAAGGAATCTGTGCAGTTTATGTTGCAGATAGAACCATCCAATGTTTTCCTTTCTTCTTTTTTGGATATGTAGCCTATTCCGGAATAAAAGGGTATCAATTAATTGATGCTCATTTGTTTTATTCAAATATTCTTCATATGCGTAAGAAAGATCCGGAATTCGTTGAAAATCCGGGTCTTTTATTTGCTTCGTATACATTCTTGTTCTTCAATATCTTTTAATATCGGTTCCTTTTTCGACACTGCAGTGATGGCATAGTGTCTGCAGGTTATTGAAAATTGATTTACCGCCTTTGACAATAGGGATGATATGGTCAATTTCCAGATTGTAGATACTTACACATTTCCGACAGCGGTAATGGTCTCTTTTATAAATGGCGAATCGCATTTTATTGGTTACTTTGCCACGTTCGACTTTGCAAATGGATTTCCAGATAGAACGATCTAAATAGATGCAACCTCTCTTTTGATTCAATT
>JALNVG010000296.1 GCA_023227685.1 Bacteroidaceae bacterium | reverse complement strand
TTTTAATAAAATCAACAAACATTGAACGGATTTCATTTATTTATCTAACATTACATTACAAAAATACATTAAATCAACGACTTTTAGACAAGAAATAATAAAAAAAATAGCTTTTATAACATATAAATTAATATTCTTGCAATATTTTCGTATAATCATATCACATTTAATCATAAATACGCATAATTATCAAAGTACATCCTCTTAAACAATCTGATACAGCTTATTAACAAACTGAAGGAAATGAATAATATTCCAAAAAAACGAAAATTTAGAATTTTAAAAAAGAGAAGCGGCATAGTTGTCGCTTCTCTTTTTTAAAATTCTAATTCATAAGACATCTGACATTCTTAAGAATCAACTTCCGAGAAATACTTCGGAATTAGTTATTTTCAGGACGAAGTTTACGTACCGTAACAGCTGTTCTCCACATTTCACTGTCGCGAAGACGACTCAGTTCTTCATTCAATTTAACACGATAATCAGGTTTTGAATTGCTATCAATAGAAATCTGAGCCTCATTACCGGTCGCTACACTCTTATATAATTTTTCCATAACCGGTTTGATGGCATCATGAAACGGACCCATCCAATCCAAAGCACCGCGTTGAGCTGTTGTAGAGCAATTGGCATACATCCAATCCATACCGTTCTTTGCAAACAAAGGCATCAAAGACTGAGTCAATTCTTCAACAGTTTCATTGAAAGCTTCCGAAGGAGAATGTCCGTTTTCGCGCAATGTTTCATATTGAGCCAAAAGCAAACCCTGGATAGCACCCATCAAAGAACCACGCTCACCGGTAAGATCTGAATAAGTTTCACGTTTAAACGTTGTTTCAAACAAATAGCCCGAACCGATACCTACACCCAAAGCCAATGTTTTCTCTTTTGCTTTTCCTGTAGCATCCTGGAAAATTGCAAAAGAAGAATTTACACCACGACCTTCAAGAAACATTGTACGCAGAGAGGTACCTGAGCCTTTCGGAGCTACCATAACCACATCAATATCATCAGCAGGAACGATATTCGTACGTTCATTGTAAGTAATGGCAAATCCATGAGAAAAATAAAGAGTCTGTCCTGGTTTCAAATTCTTCTTCACTGTAGGCCAAAGTTGAATTTGAGCTGCATCAGAAAGCAGGTATTCAATAATTGTAGCACGTTCGCATGCGCCTTCGATATCAAACAAGGTCTTACCCGGAACCCAACCGTCAGCAACGGCTTTATCCCATGTTTTTGATTCTTTACGCTGTCCGACGATAACATTAAATCCGTTATCACGGAGATTAAGAGACTGTGCAGGACCTTGAACACCATACCCGATTACGGCGATTGTTTCGCCTTTTAATACTTCACGAGCTTTTTCCAAAGGAAATTCTTCACGGGTTACAACATTTTCTGTAACACCGCCAAAATTCATTTGTGCCATAATAAAATTTTTTTTTAATGATGACCTAAATCACCGGTTATTAAATTAAATAAAATCTATTTCTTTTTAAAAATCACTTTCGAACGACAAACCGCATCGGTACCATTCTTCCTCACTTCAATATTATATTCATCTTCGCCAACCTCATCACTATAGAACGAAAGTTCGTCACCATAATAGCTCTCGGCCACATAAGCCATCTCAAAACGGCAAATCCGTTTTTCTTTATAATATTCAATAGGAAACAAATCAAGAACATGTTCAATATAGCGAATACTATTGACGTGACCGTTAATATCTATATCGCTGTACTTTGCCTTGAGTGACGCTAATGGTACGGAATTTTTCACCTTGATACGGGACGGCTTTTCTATCGGACAAGTCTTATCACAAATATTATCTACAATACTTCCCCCGTTCAATGTAAGCAAATCCGCTGGTTTACGAGTTTTCAGACTGATCATTGCCCAAACGGAACGAGCATAACCTATCGCCTTGTCATCTTTATTGAGGATAATAAAATTACGATCGGTAAATAATCGGTAAACATTTTCTACCCAAGTACGGATAGTAAACTTTTCATATTGGTAAGGCATCTCATCCAAATCTATTGCCAAACGTGAGAGAACCCAAGTATAATCTTCATCATTTAACGAAGCAATACCAAAGCCATGTTCTGTAGAATGAAATCCGGCACTATTTAGCAAATGATTACCCAAAACCCCCATTGTAAGTCTACCGTTGAGATCAACATGAAAAGGTTCAGCTACATAAGCATAAGTACCAATTTTCTTCTCTTCATCCATTATTTATTGTTTTAAATCTAATTTTCCAGTTTAGCCAAACTCTCTCTATGTCTTGCTTCTCTGAATTCAAGAAACTCATTGACACGTTCAAAGCAATCGGTAGTAATAGCTACCCTTCCGGAACGAACAAACTGCAATACGGCATTTAACGCTTTCAGCTCATCATAAAGAGAGATGACATCCTCGCTCGATCCGTCTTTTTCTACAATAGAAAACACGGAATTGACCTCCACGATTTTTGCATTATACTTTCTCATAACTGCCGAAGCCTCCGGTTTGGCAGTAAATACGGGAGTAGAGACCTTATACAAAGCAACTTCATGCGAATAGATATCAACATCAGTAAAATAATGAGCCTGAATGACATCAATCTTTTTAGCAATTTGTTTTACCACCTTCTTTATCGTCGGCTCATCAGACCATGCCGTGATGGTGTATTTATGTACTCCTTTGATAGAAGATGCAGAAACATTCAAGCTCTCAATATTCAACTGCTGACGGGTAAATACTGCCGTCACTTGATTTAGCATTCCTGCAAAATTTTCGGAATGAACAATTATCGTATATAATATCTTTTCCATGTTCAATCTT
>JALNVG010000295.1 GCA_023227685.1 Bacteroidaceae bacterium | reverse complement strand
ACTGCCTCTTTAATATCTGATCTCATTGCATTCTCCTATTATCAAATTGATAACAAGATTAATACCTGAAACCTACATTTTTCAACTTGTCTTTTTCGGACATTTACAGTTTACCTTTTACAACTTCGTCGTCATAGCTCTACTAAAACCAATTTTTGTTCAATATTAAATAAATCCAAGCATCTTTAAAACTTATCTTTGTCTGCATTCTCAGTCAAAAGCTTTCCTGAATTTAACCCACTTTAATAGAATAGCTAAATGCTACATGTAGACATGATTTGTAGCGATAATACTGTATGTTGTGTTTTGTTATAATCTTTCCCTCATTTTAAAACATTATCTCGAGGTCAAAAACCAGAAAAACAGGGGAGAAATTGCAGCACAAAAAAAGCCGAAAACCGTATGAGTATCGGTTCTCGACTAATGAATATAAAAGTAGCCACCCTTGTTGCTTTCCGTTTTGCTAAGGGATTTTAGCAAGTGGGAAAGTTACCGGGGTGGCTGGTATTCAATTCTTGTAATATGGTCATTTTCAATGCAATTGTATCAAAAGAGCATTACTATGTGAAATGTGCAGATATGGATTATTTCAATAAATCACATAATGTGTATTCTCTGCGATGTATGGCAGACATTCTTTTATATTCTCGAATTGCCGAAACAAGAAAATCCGTATTGTAGAAATATTTTCTGATAAACTCTATACTTTTTATATTGTGATATCCCATAACAGCTTTACAGAATTCGCTGGGTTTCATATTTGATTTCTTATACTCGGTATACTTATTTTCATTGAAAATAACAAGCATTTCGATCTCTGGTGCTGTTATTATATTAATAACATTGATTTTGGGTGCGTATGCTTTACTCAAACAGAAGTTCTCTCGGCGGGAATCCAGAATCCGCAGGACGGTAATCTTCTCTGTGAAACCTTTTCTCAAATATCGTTCTTCAAAGTTCTTTGCACTTCTGGAACGTATAACCTCTCCGTCAAGCAAATCGTCATAGGTGAAGATCAATTTGTCGTTGTTCAGCAGCAATTCGACAATCGCTTGTTCGGCGGAGCCTTCACAAATGCAGGCGATATATTTGGACAGTTCCATTTCACCCCTCCTTATGTGCGCGTATGACACTTTTTTTCAAGTCCATATACGCATCATACATTGGAACTGTACCATCCAAAAAGCCACTCTGATATGCTTCACTCTTTTTAATATCATTGCGCTTCAGAATTGTCGATAGATTTTCCGCCGTGATACCATCACGGTTGCGGACAATGTAGATATTGTCGTTGCGCTCAAACTCATCCAGCAATTCCGAATAATGCGTTGAGAATATTAACATGGCACCGTCTGGATTTACCTTTTTATCCATATAGAATCGAATCAATGTAGATACAATCTCATGGTTGAAATGGTTCTCCAACTCATCCACAATAAGATATCCTCCCTGTTTGAAGGTCTTAATCGCATTCAGGAATGTATTTATTCCTTTGATTGTGCCCGATGAAAGATATCTGTTTAGTTCCGACAATTGATTAAGCTTAATCTCATCTTTATTTTTAAATGTCAATCGAATAACAGTATCCTTACCGGAGTCTTTGACCCTAAGGGATTCTATACTGGAATCAAAAAACGCAATTAATTCCGCAGGGCAGTCCTCGGATATGCTAAGCTGATTGATGTTTGTGTAACGCAGCATATCTGTAAAAATCAATTGATCGTTTGTCTTTTTGTTAACAGCTATCATAATGCTCACATCATCAAGCAGAAACGCCTCGTTATTGTCGCGTGACATTACGTTTTCAAATCCGTCGGGAGCAAACATATCTTTTTTGCTAACAACTTTTGATACCGGCTTTGATTTCAACGTTTCATCCATAATAATAAATCGGTCTGCTTTTTTCCCAATTACTGTATGCAGCAAATTGACGGAATTGTTCTTTGCATAGAAAAAAGTGTCAAGGACCACTTCGCCTTTGTCGGTTACACCGTCAAGAAACTCTCTGCAATCAATCCTGTTGATCGGTTCATTGTTTAGCATCCGGCAAACGAATGTAATCAATTTTAATAATGTTGTTTTGCCAGAGGCATTGACGCCTATGAAAGACAGTACATTATTCTGATAGTACTTCTGTATACCATTTGAGAAAAGACAGTTCATCTTGTCGGCATTTTCTTCCGTCACTCTCTGCAGGGCTGTAAAATCAATTTCACTCGTCCCGCCAAACAGCGGAAGTCCGGAGACTCGTATTTTTAATAATTTCATAACTGCAAAGCTCCTATCTCAATATCAATTACGTGCATTTCGTTTTTACTATGGTTATTATAGCACAGTATGCTCGCATTGTCAAGATTAAAAACACAATCTCCGTTTTTAAGTAGCCCAAATATGAATATTCCCGAAGTAGTCAAATATGATTTTTTCCAATAGCTATAGAAAGTGTTAGGAGATTCAAGATTATTAACTTACTATTACCTAACAAAAAGAAAAGAGCCCCCATTTTGTTTTAGCCGACAAAAGACTCTTTCCTTACCAAAATTCAACTGCCCAAAAAAGGAGAGCCAAACCGATATGACAATATTACAGTTCAACCAGAGTTTAAGCAAGGATTATCTTTTAGTAATCCCGTGAATAAGAGCAACGGGATATTCCGGTGTAGTAATGGATGCAATTCAATAAATGAAAAGACCTTTACTAGAGAGCGCAATTTAAAAGGAGTGGATGAAAATAGTCCCTTAACCTTATTAATAATTTCCCGTTGCTCTTCTTGCTTGAAATACTCAACCAACTATTCTGAGGGTGTAGTTCCTTATAAACATTATTGCTTTGATGTAATACAACAAGCTT
>JALNVG010000294.1 GCA_023227685.1 Bacteroidaceae bacterium | reverse complement strand
CAAGAAAAACGAGTTAAGCATTGGTTTCGGAATGTCCAGCAATGAGCTGCCGAACAATTTATTAAAAAATGGTTTACTTGATATGATTGGCAAAGGTCAAGTAAATACGGACGATAAAAGACACAGCGGATGGTTTCTTTCTTACAAATATAATTTTAATGAGAAATGGGCTTTGGGTTCCAGTGTAACATATAAGTATTATTATAAGGAAAAAACAAAAAATGAAATAAAAAGTAAATATACTCAGAACTACTTAGGTATAGCTCTTGAAGGTCAATATTCTTTTTTACGCGGAAAGGATTTTCGTCTGTACAGCCTTGTCGGAGCCGGTGCGTACGTGTGCAGGGAATATCTTCATAACGGTGAAACTCATACGAAAACTACGGATAATTCAACACGACTCACCTACCAGATCTCACCTCTTTGTTTTGAATTCGGTAACAATTACGGTATAAAGATGGAATACGGATACGGATATAAAGGTATAGGCGCAATCGGAGCTTTCGTTCGTTTCTGATCGGGTATGAACGTTTCCCTTTAAAGGAAGTATGAACGTTCTCTCTTTAAAAGGGATAACCCACTGCGAAATGAAACGCAAAGTCGCGACCGAAATTGGGATGAAATATCGGATAACGGTTTCGACCGCTTGAGTACACCGGATTAAGGGCTTTCATTCCTCCATCAAACCGGAGGACGAAGAAATCAAGATTAAGACGTAGCCCTAATCCATAGGCGACTGCGATCTGCTTATAAAACTTGTCGAACTTGAATAATCCACCGGGCTGGTTATCATAGCTACGGATAGTCCAAATGTTTCCGGCATCGACAAAGGCGGCTCCTTCGAGTTTCCAGAACATCTTTGAGCGGTATTCCACACTCGCATTCAACTTGATGTCTCCTGACTGATCCATCAAATTGCCGTCGCCGGGAAAGGAACCGGGACCAAGTTCGCGAACGCCCCACCCTCGCACATTATTAGCTCCTCCGGCAAAGAACTGTTTCTCAAAAGGAATGCTTTTGGCATTACCGTAAGGCACGGCAAGTCCGGCATTGAAATGAAAGGCAAAGGAATTACGAGGATCGACGGTGATATTACGGGCATAATCACACTCACCCTTCAAATATTGCGCAAAGGGAATATTTAATAAGGAATATTCATTGTCGCTGTTCTTACGTACGTTAAATATCTTAGAGAGTCCGTAAAGCAGATTGCCGGCCGACTCCAGACTGATACGGATGGAATAGGAATTGCTGGCCGTGGTATTATTGACCGGTGAAGCACTCGAACTATTGTAATTGTAGGTATATCCGGTATGGACTATCAAACGGTTCTTATAATTATACTCGAAAATATAACTTTGCCCCTTGTCGATATAATCTTCTTTGAACTGACTTGAGATCCATGGCAGATATAAAAAAGCAACATCGATAATGTCAAGACGATTGTTGACGTGGGGACGTGACCATATATAACTCCATGAGGCTGAGGCAAGGGTTCGAGAGAACTCGGGACGCAACTGATAATTATATTGAAGTCCGAACTGTGTGGTGGCACTGATCGTCTTTCTGAAATCCGACGACAGGAAAGGGAAAAGGAAATCAGGAAAATTCACATTAGTCTCTACGCCATATTCGGTATAATTATTATTGGTATATCCGGCTTGCAATCCGGAGATGGCTTCATATGCACCACTGAATTTCATCATGAATGATTCGGAACCATGAAAGAGATTGCGATTCTGAAAGGTTGTGGAGGCGGCTACTCCCAAGTCTCCGGCGGAATTTGTTCCTCCAAGTTCGAAGGCTATGGATTTGGGCTTATTCTTGGTCAGCATCACATAACAGTTGAGCTTTGCACTATCGGCTACCAATGTATCTGAAAAAAGGATATTGGTATATTTGATGGCTGATAAACGGTGGAAATTGGAAAAGGTTTTCTGTACATGCTGCTCGTCATACAACTCTCCCGGTTCTATGTCAAGATTGTCGGTCAATACTTCAGGGCGCAAAAACAACTTGTGCTTGTAATAAATCGGTATGCCTTGGTAATGAATGGAATCATCGGAGTGAATATCTTTTGTGGCTGACGATTCCAAAATATTATAGTCGGCGATGAATTTGACGGAATTGATATAATAACATTTATGCGACTTCAACGAATCGTTTTCATTGAACAAATGCATCGTTAGATCGACGGAATATGAATTTTTCACCGTGTCTGCGGTAAAGGCGATATAATTCTTATTAAACTTGTAATAACCTTTGCGAAGGAGTATGTTGGTAATGCGCTGCCTTTCGGCATCCAGCACATTGGCATCGAAAATCATCCCGTCTTTCAACAGCGACGAGCCTTTGTCTTTTGTGATAAAGGGCTCCAACTTCGGATCCTTAATATCATAACGGATGGTATGAACAATATAAGGTTGGCCGGTATGCACCCGATAGATCAGTTTCAGTTTTTTATTTTTTTGCTCTGTGGTACGATCCACGGTGGCTCCCCAGAAGCCCTGGTTACGCACGGCCTTCTGCAATTCTTGCTGTGTGCGAATGGCTTGTTTCTCGTCATAAATGACCGGTGCGCTGCCTATACGCCGCAATGTTTTATTAAACCAGCTCTTTGAGTGACGACTTGAAAGGTCGTAGAGATACAGCTGTGTCCTGAAAAGATTGAACCACTCGGGATTGGGATTCTGCCGGATATACGTACGCAAAGAAGATGACTCTACCCGCTTATCATCCGAATATATCTTCACCTTATCCAACAAGTATGAACCCTCGGGCACGTATTTTGTTGAAGAACACGAAGCCAACAATTGAACGAAAACAATTGTAAGCAAGTAAAAATATCCTT
>JALNVG010000293.1 GCA_023227685.1 Bacteroidaceae bacterium | reverse complement strand
TCAGAAAAGATAGAGGTCTTCTTTCTGTTAAAATCAGCCTCGAAAGCATGTCCGATAGCTTCATGCAATAAAATACCTGATCCGCCGGCTCCCATAACCACCGGCATTTCACCACCTTTCGGTTTGATTGCTTTAAATAGAAGAGAAGTGTTATCTACTGCCTCTTTAGCTATTGTTTCGATGATTTCATCCGTAAGGAATTCTCCACCCATACGGAAAGAACGGCTTGCAAAAGAATTTTCTATTTTATCCCCCTCCTGCATTATGCAAACAGCAGCAAGAGAAATCATAGGACGATAATCATAATACATTTGACCTTCCGAGTTACAGAAGAAAATATGCGATGTGCTATCATCCATAAATGCCATTACTTTATGGACTCTTTTGTCTAATGCAAAAATCTGATCATTCAATTTTTGTAGATGAGGGCGTTTTTGGTTAACAGCAATATCATCCCATGCGGTTTTAACGCCATAATGGTTATGTGTAATTGTCTCTTCCGTCAGATTCGCTGGATTTTTGTTCCCCATTCCGGAGGCAATTCGTGCCGCCGTATGAGCCGCTTTCAGCATTTCCGAAAGTGTAAGATTCTCAACATAGGCATAACCCGTTTGGTCACCCGAGATAACGCGTACTCCCATACCGTAATCAATATTCGAAGAGGCACGGTTCACTGCACCATCCTGCAATCCCAGATTGTTTTGGTAAGTATGCTCGAAAAAAAGGTCTGCATAATCACCTCCTTTTTCAAGAGCTGTCGCCAATACTTTTTTTAAATCATTTTCGCTTGTCCCGAAATGATTAATAGCAAAAGTGACTCCTACAGCTTTAGTTACTGCTGATTTATCACTCAAAGCCTTTGTTATTTCTGGCGCACCAAAAATTGTTGGAGAAGCTAAAGAACCAATCATAGCCATACCTCCAGCTTTAAGAAAATCACGTCTGTCCATATTTATCATAATTTATCTGTTGTTTTTTACCCATTCCATCACATTAGCAGGAGGGCGTTGTGCCAATAATTCTTTTTTCATAAAATCCATATAAGGTGCCGCGTGCTCAAAAAAAATTTTGTAACCACTGCAAAGATAATTCAACCCCGGCTCGCCATCAGCTGTATACAAGAAGCGATTCTTTGGACATTCTCCATTACAAGCAAAAAGAAATTCGCACTCTTTACATTGTCTGGGGAGCTTGTCATGTTTGTCGGCACCAAATTTTAACTGTTTATCACTATACATAATCTCGGTGATTGTCTGCTGATAAATATTTCCCATTTTGTATTCTGGAAATACAAAATGGTCGCACGCATACACATCTCCATTAAATTCCATTACTCCCGCATGACCACATGTACGAGCCAAACTGCAAATGCCGGCTTGTTCGCCCACCCAGTTGGCCAATGTTGCATCAAATATTTGTATAAAATACTGACCAACATCTTCCTTGAGCCATTCATCAAACAGAGTACATAAAAAATAGCCCCATTTATCGGCATTCACGGAGAAAGGGGCAAGTTTAATATCTTTTTCATCTTCTACAGGTGATGTCAAATGAGTCCCATCTGGATGAGACGCCAGCCGTTCAACTATAGGCGTGAACTGTATATAACGACAATTGATGTCTTTGAAGAAATGATAGAACTCTATTGGATGATCAACATTATAATCATTTATAACAGCCATTGCATTATATTCAACCCCAAACTTTTCCATTCGTTTTATATTTTTCACCACTTTATAGAACGAAGGCAACCCTTGCTTGTTACGTCTATAAGTATCATGAAATTCTTGCGGGCCATCAATAGATACACCAACGAGGAAGTTGTTATCTTTTAAAAACTTACACCAATCATCATCGAGTAAAGTCCCGTTTGTCTGGATGCAATTATCAATCTCTCGCCCTTCAGCATATTTATTTTGCAGCTCTATGGCTTTTTTAAAGAAACTTATCGGCCGCATCAAAGGTTCCCCTCCATGCCAAGTAAACAACACCTGTTGCATCGTCTGGCACTCAAGATACTCTTTAATGAATTTCTCAAGTAATGCCTCGCTCATAACGTGATTCTTTACTTCCGGATACAGTTTGCCTTTTTCTAAGTAATAACAATAATCACATGCTAAATTGCATAGCGAACCAACAGGTTTCAACATCACATATACAGGCTTTACAAATGGTGATATAAACTGATTCCTCATCAAATGATTAAAACGATTATTTATTCGATACAAAGATATATATTTATTTGAAAACCTAGTATTTCTAGATAATAATTATATGGAAATTTCTCTTGTGGTATAGTTTTTTACTATCTTATCCTATAATGCATGCATATAAATAACCTTTGTAAAATCGGAACAGTATAAATTTATTTCATTATTTCTTTTTTTTTCTTTTTAAGGTTTTCGTTTTCATTTCTTTGTAGTGTTGATAATCTTTGGTAAAGCCTTCACAAAACCAATTTGCAAGGGCTTGACGATTATAGCTTAGAATGATCCGTTGCTGATCAATATCGTTCTGAATATTACCGACTTCAACAAAAACGGCAGTAGGAGTAATATGCTTCATAACATATAGGTCTCTCGTTTCAATGGTGCCATTGAATCCGCGTCCCGGTTGATGTTTGTCATATTTCTGAGAAAAAGTAGCTTCCATCGTTTTTGCCAAACGATTACTTTTTTCATTACCGTTTGTATAATAGAAAAATACATCAACTTGATCTCCATTGCTTCTGCTATCGACATGAACAAAAATAGCCCGTTTATATTTCTCCTTATCAATTGCATTATAGCTGTTAATTTTATCGCAACGCTGTTGAAGTCTTTCAACCTGATTCAACGGAATCTCGTCGCCCAT
>JALNVG010000292.1 GCA_023227685.1 Bacteroidaceae bacterium | reverse complement strand
TTTTTCATCTTTATGCAACTGCAATGCCAATTCATCAACATTTGCAAAATTCATATCACAACGCACATAATGCACAAAAGATATCCGGATATTACAATTATATATATCGGCATGGAAGTCGAAAATATTCACTTCTATACTTTCATTCACTCCATTGTGCAAAGTAGGACGATAGCCAATATACAACATACCATGATACGAACAACCTTCGATAAAAACCCTGACCGCATAAACCCCAGCTTCAGGAATAAGTTTATCGGGATTATCAACCTTAATATTTGCTGTTGGAAAACCAATTGTCCGGCCTACCTGAAAACCTCCCACAACTGCACCCTCCAACTTATATTCGTATCCTAAACATACAGCAGCCTGTTCAACCTGACCATGAAGCAGAGACTCGCGTATAAGAGAAGAACTGAGGTGCACTTTCCCTGAAGAGTATTCTTTGGCACGAATCACGTCGATTCCCATCTCACTACCATACCTGCAATAATCTTCAAATCCCTCACTTCTATTATACCCGAAACGATGATCATAACCGATCACGAGACATTGAACGTTATATTGTTCCTTCAAAATCCTACTCATGAATTCCCGCGCAGAAAGCTGTGCAATATCTAACGTGAAATCAAGCAAAAAACAATAATCCACATTCGTGTTTCCTAACAATTGAAGCTTCTCTTCGGGAGTAGTCAATAATTTAGGACTAGACTTTTGCAAAACTTGAAGCGGATGAATAGGAAAAGTAACTAATGAAGATGACAAATTTCGAGCCGCCGCAATCTTTTTTACTTGCTGAATAAGAAAACAATGCCCCGCATGTACACCATCAAAAGAGCCGATTGTAGCCACACACGGTTTAGATACGATAGAGGAAGTATCATTAATAATCTGCATTTACATAATTTTTTTTTGAATTTACTTAAAAAGATGCCCCCAATCTTCTCGAGCCAAAGGTGTATAAGTTGAAATTCCAAGTGATTGTGCAACCTGACAATTAGCCACGGAGTCATCAATATAAAAGGTCTCGGCCGGATTCAAACCGGCATCTTCAAGCACGGTAGTAAAAATCTGCGAATCGGGCTTAGCCATTTTCATCTTAAAAGAAAGATAAATCTTCTCGAAATAATCTTCAACACCAAACGAGCGATGAGGGAAAGCATGCTTACATGCCCAATCCCAATGAATTTGATTTGTGTTGCTCAACAAATAAACCACATATTTCTCTCGTAGTTTTAACAATAAATCAAGCTTATAATAAGGGATATCGACAAGAAAACTATTCCAAGCATCATCTATTTGCTGATCTGTCCGCTTCTCTCCGATGAGTTGGCAGATATGTTCGCGAAACTCGGCCGGACTAATAAGCCCTTTTTCAAAATCCATAAAAAAACCCTGTTGACTATATAGACCAAGCAACTCGTCGATATCAGACAAATTTAACTTTTTAAAATTGTCAATACAGCGCTGACGATCGAGATTTATCAATACGCCACCAAAATCAACTACTAAATTTTTAATTTCTTTGTTTACCATCAATCTTTTATTTTCGAATTAATTTACAAGAAAAACGAATGAGCTCGCCTACCCATAAAACAATAGAAGATATTCCTATTATTCCAAGCCAAGTAGACAAGCGAAGCGGAGTGGTTCGAAATACAGCTCCTCCAAACTCCACAATTAAAAACTGACCAACCAAAATCAGACATAAAACGACCACAGTACCAACTGATTTCTGAAGATTTTTAAAAGCTGAATCATTCGTCCCGAAGACCCGCACATTAAAAAGATTCCAAAATTGCAGCATGACAAAGAATGTGAAAAATATCGTAAGACGATATATCGACATTCCCGATGGAGTAACTGTGTAATAATAAAAAAGTCCGACTAAAGCCAGTAAGAAAACTATTCCTATACCTATTATATTATATAACATGGGGCGAGTAATGATAAAATCCGTACTTCGCCGCGGCTTATCTTTCATCACCGCCTCACTGGGAGGAATGGAAGACAAAGCGAGTGCCGCAAAAGTATCCATAATAAGATTCACCCACAACATTTGCGTAACAGTAAGCGGCAAATTGGTGCCGACCAACGAACCCAATAGTACGATTAACAAGGCTACAAAATTAATTGTAAGTTGAAATACAATAAATCGCTGGATATTTTGATATAAAGAACGCCCCCACATTACAGCTGTAGCTATACTATTGAATGAATTATCCAAAAGTGTAATATCACTCGCCTCCTTGGCAACGGATGTCCCGCTACCCATAGACAAACCTACTTGTGCATGATTCAAAGCCGGCGCATCATTCGTGCCATCACCAGTCACCGCCACAACGGCACCTTGCTTTTGCAATAATTGCACAAGGCGTCGTTTGTCAGAAGGACGTGCTCGTGACATGATTCGCAAATCCTTTATCCGCAGACTAGCCTTTTCATCGCTGAGTGACGAGAATTCAGAACCGGTAATCGAATTTTGATCGGAGCAATCTTTTGTCCACAGACCTATCTCGCGAGCAATTTCTTTTGTAGTTCCCGGAGTATCACCGGTTACAATTTTTATATCAATACCCGCCGATTCGCATTTTCGTATAGCGCCCGAAACATCAGGCCGCACAGGATCGGAAATAGCAACTACACCTAAAAAAATAAGGCCCTTCTTTTCAAGAAGTTCCTTGCAATCCTCGGGTTCATCATCTTCCACAACGCGATAAGCAAAACCAAGAGTACGCATTGCTTTATTCTGGTAACGAAGTAATTCATCTTTGATAACCTGCTCGTATTCGGCCACATTCACACATTTATCAGCCAATTGAACCTCCTTGCACTTACCAATTAAAATCTCGGAG
>JALNVG010000291.1 GCA_023227685.1 Bacteroidaceae bacterium | reverse complement strand
TATGGATTTACTTTGTATATCAAAGTAAACTCATTCTAGGATTAAGAGGTTAATAAATAAATTAGACAACCAATATAAGGATTATAAATTAATTTAGTCAACCGGAAACAGGATAAGACAGTTTCAGCCAATAGTTAATGTGTTATGTTTATATACAAAAAATAAATTAAATCGATTATGCAAAAACATTTTAAAATTTTATTTATCTGTTTCGCTTTATTAGCTAGTACAATGAGTCTTGCTGCTCAAAGAGTTAAAACCACAAAAAAAGTTTTTGAACCCCTCGAAACAGTCGTCCCGGCACGTCCTGTCGGACAAAAAGATGTTCTTAACCTCACTACCCCGAAGATGGATGTTGTTCGGGTAGGCTTTATTGGTCTTGGGATGCGGGGGCCCGGTGCGGTGGAACGTTTTGTACATATCCCTGGTACAAAAGTTGTTGCTTTATGCGATCTTCTTCCTGATCGTGTGGCAAGTGCTCAAAAGATTTTAAAAGATGCCGGACTTCCTGAGGCTGTCTCTTACTCCGGCAGCGAAGATGCCTGGAAAAAACTTTGCGATCGTAAAGATATTGATTTGATATATATTGCTACCGATTGGAAACATCATACTCCTATTGCCGTTTATGCAATGGAACACGGTAAGAATGTAGCTATAGAAGTTCCATCGGCCAATTCTTTAAAAGAAATCTGGCAATTGATAAATACCTCCGAAAAGACCCGCAAACATTGTATGCAATTGGAAAATTGTGTATACGATTTTTTCGAAATATCTACGCTTAATATGGCCCAACACGGATTATTCGGCGAAATACTTCATACCGAAGGTTCTTATCTGCATAACTTGGAGGATTTCTGGGGCGTTTATTGGAACAATTGGCGGATGGATTTTAATCACAAGAATCGTGGAGATGTATATCCTACTCATGGCATTGGTCCCGATTGTCAATTATTGAATATTCATCGCGGTGATCGTATGAATTATCTCGTTTCGATGGATACGAAAGCAGTCAATGGTCCTGCTTATATCAAGAAAACAACAGGTCATGATGTGACTGATTTTCAAAATGGAGATCAGACGTCTACATTGATCCGTACTATAAAAGGCAAGACCATCTTGATTGAACATGATGTTATGACACCGCGTCCATACAGTCGGATGTATCAAGTAGTCGGTACGGAAGGCTATGCCAGCAAATATCCTGTCGAGCAATTTTGTTTTCGCCCCAGTAACCTTAAGTCGACCGGTACACTTAATTATCAGGATCTTAATGTACATAAGGCAGTTCCTGATAGTGTAAGAGATGCATTGTTAAAGGAATATGAACCTAAATTTGTCAAAGAACTGGAAGCTACAGCCAAAAAGGTAGGCGGACATGGTGGCATGGATTATATAATGGATTATCGTTTGGTTTATTGTCTGCGTAACGGATTACCTTTAGATATGGATGTATATGACTTGGCAGAATGGTGCTGTATAGGGGAATTATCAAAGATTTCTATTGAAAACAGTTCGGCGCCTGTTGCCATTCCTGATTTTACACGTGGAGCTTGGAACAAGATAAAGGGTTTTAGTTATGCTTTTGCGAAATAAATAATCAATATTATAATGAGTGATTTATTACAAATAGTATCTAATTTTCATTTGGAAGGCAAAATAAATGACATCAAGTCATTAGGAAATGGATTGATAAATGATACTTATAAAGTAACTACCAAAGAAGTTGATGCGCACGATTATGTATTGCAGCGCATCAACCATTTGGTGTTTAAGAATGTGGACATGTTGCAAACGAATATAGAAGCTGTTACGGCTCATATTCGTAAGAAATTAGAAGAAGCAAACGAAGATGATATCGACCGCAAGGTGCTTCGTTTTATCCCGACAGATAAAGGAAAAACATATTTTTTCGATGGCGAGAATTATTGGCGATTAATGGTATTTATTCCTCATGCCATGACTTTTGAGACGGTGAATCCGAGATATTCTTATGATGCAGGAAAAGCTTTTGGACATTTTGAGGCTATGCTCACTGACATTCCTGTGACCTTGGGCGAAACCATACCCAACTTCCATAACATGGAGTTACGGCTTAAGCAACTTCAAGAAGCGGTAGTCAATGATGCCGTCGGACGGGTATCCGAGGTGAAGTATTATTTGGATGAAATACAAAAAAGAGCTTTCGGAATGTGTAAAGCAGAACGTTTGTATCGTGAAGGAAAACTTTTAAAAAGAGTTTGTCATTGCGATACGAAAGTAAATAACATGATGTTTGATAAAGACGGAAAAGTACTTTGTGTGATTGATCTTGATACGGTGATGCCCAGCTTTGTTTTTTCAGATTACGGTGATTTTCTTCGTACAGGAGCAAATACAGGAGATGAAGATGATAAAGACTTGGACCGTGTTAATTTCGACATGGAAATATTCAAAGCTTTCACCAAAGGTTATTTAGAGAGTGCACTTTCATTTCTTACCCCCATCGAAATTGATGAACTGGCTTACGCTGCGTCTTTATTTCCTTATATGCAATGTGTTCGTTTCTTAACCGACTACATTAACGGAGATATTTATTATAAGATTAAATATCCGGAACATAATTTGGTGCGTACCAAAGCACAATTTAAATTATTGCAAAGTATAGAGCTCCATATTTCCGAAATGGAGATATACATTAAAGAATGTCTAAAAGGAAAAGGCTTCTCTCATTTAAAAGGATAAAAGCACTATCAATGATGCTTTTTTCATGGAGTCCGTTTAAAATTATTTTCGTCTATAAGTTCATGTCTATCAATGTTTTGTCTTTTATCAAGGGAGTCGTGTTAGAAAATAGTTATAAAAAGTTTTGGAGTTAAG
>JALNVG010000290.1 GCA_023227685.1 Bacteroidaceae bacterium | reverse complement strand
TTATTCATGGATCGGTCTCAATCCTAAAAAGCTAAAAGATGAATATGCCGATTATTGGGATGTAGTTCGCAATCATGTATTATCCGATTATGCCTACTGTGTTGACAATCCGAAAGGATATAAAGGATACGGAAAAGATTGTTGGGGACTTACTGCCAGTTATTCCGTTAATGGATATGCGGCACATTCTCCCGGCAACGATTTAGGAGTGATATCACCAACCGCCGCCTTGTCGAGTTTTCCGTATACTCCGGAAGAATCAATGCACGCATTAAAATATTTTTGGAGTAAAGGATCGTGGATTTGGGGTAAATACGGATTTTATGATGCCTTTTCGGAAACAGCAAATTGGACTGTTCCCC
Source organism: Bacteroidaceae bacterium (assembly GCA_023227685.1). GTDB lineage: Bacteria > Bacteroidota > Bacteroidia > Bacteroidales > Bacteroidaceae > JALNVG01. The sequence continues at coordinate 2,494 of JALNVG010000290.1, read as the reverse complement.
ACTATTTGGCTATCGACCAATGCACAATAGCTCCGATGATAGAAAATTACCGTACCGGTCTTCTCTGGAAGCTCTTCATGAGTTGTCCCGAGATACAAAAAGGACTTACAAAGTTAGGATTTACTTATTAATACTTAAATAACGAATAATTGATAAAAATGAATAGGTGGAAAATAAAAGGTTGGCTGATTGCAGCCTTCCTTTTTCCTGTTTCGATAATAACAATCTGCAACGGAAAACAATTATCGTCGGCGGCAGATACTCCGCAACAGATGGAACAATTCATCAACAACCTGATGAATAAAATGACGATCGACGAGAAAATCGGTCAACTCAATCTTCCTGTTACCGGACATATCGTAACAGGACAAGCCAAAAGCAATGATGTAGCAAAGTTGATTCGCAACGGACAATTGGGAGGTTTGTTCAATTTAAAAGGAGCTGCAGCCATCAAGGAGTTACAACAGATAGCAGTAGAAAAAAGTCGTTTGGGCATACCTTTGCTTTTCGGCATGGATGTTATTCATGGTTACACCACTGTGTTTCCTATCCCTTTGGCCATGTCATGCAGTTGGGATATTGCTGCGATAGAAAATGCAGCACATATAGCAGCTGTTGAAGCCAGCTCAGACGGAATATGTTGGACCTTTAGCCCGATGGTGGATATTTGTCATGATGCCCGTTGGGGAAGAATGGCCGAAGGCAGCGGAGAAGACCCTTTTCTCGGCTCAGCCATAGCTGCCGCAATGGTGCGAGGCTATCAAGGTGATCTATCATCAAATGATAATATATTGGCTTGCGTCAAACATTTTGCACTCTACGGCGCAGTTGAAGCCGGACGTGAATACAACACGGTTGATATGAGCAAGAACAGGATGTTTAATGAATATCTTGAACCATACAAGGCCGCTATTGATGCAGGAGCCGGAAGTGTAATGGCTGCTTTCAACACAATAAATGAAATGCCGGCTACCGCCAATAAATGGTTACTTACGGATTTATTAAGAACACAATGGGGATTTAAAGGGTTTGTTGTTACAGACTATACCGCTATTCAAGAACTTACGCAACACGGGTTAGGCGATTTACAGCACAATTCCGCTTTATCTCTGAATGCCGGCGTAGATATGGATATGGTTTCTAACGGTTTTATCGGTACGCTGAAAAAATCTCTGGCCGAAGGAAAAGTTAGTGAGGAAACAATAAATACGGCCTGCCGACGAATCTTAGAAGCTAAATATAAATTGGGCTTATTTTCAAATCCTTATAAATATTGCGATTTAACACGTGCAAAAAAAGAGCTATACACAAAAGCTCATCGTGCAGCTGCCCGAAAATTAGCTTCGGAAAGTTTTGTACTTCTAAAAAACAGTAATCATCTGCTTCCTTTAAAGCGCAAGGGCAATATAGCATTGATTGGTCCACTCGCAAATACACGTTCAAACATGCCGGGAACATGGAGCGTTGCCGCCGAAAGTGATCGTTATCTTTCTCTTCTCGAAGGATTAAAAGAGACCGTTGGCAATAAGGCTCATATTTTATATGCCAAAGGTAGTAATCTCATGAGCGATGCCGATTATGAAAAGCGTGCCACTACATTCGGACGAAGCTTAAATCGTAATCTCAGTGACCGGGAATTATTGAAAGAAGCACTCAGTGTAGCCGCCAAATCAGACGTCATTGTAGCTGCCTTGGGTGAATCTTCTGAAATGAGCGGAGAATGCAGCAGTCGTTCACAACTCGAAATGCCCGATTCACAACATGCATTATTACAGGCATTAATTAAAACAGGCAAACCCGTTGTATTGGTTTTATTCAGCGGCCGTCCGGTTATACTTAAATGGGAAAAGGCTAACGTACCTGCGATATTAAATGTATGGTTTGGTGGTAGTGAAGCAGCATTGGCGATCGGTGATGTATTATTCGGAGATGTAAATCCGAGTGGTAAACTTACTACTTCATTTCCTCAAGACGTAGGGCAGCTCCCCTATTCTTACAATCATTTGAATACCGGTCGTCCTTTAGCAAAGGGTCAGTGGTTTACCAAATTCCGTAGTAGTTATATTGATGTAAGCAATGATATGGTGTATCCTTTTGGCTATGGATTAAGTTACACAACATACAAATACGGCAACGTTACTCTTAGTTCTCCTACGATGCAAAATAACGGTTCTGTCATAGCACATGTCACCGTAACCAATACCGGAAAGATGGATGGTGACGAAATAGTACAACTTTACATCCAAGATGTCGTAGGTAGTGTATCTCGTCCGGTAAAAGAATTAAAAGGTTTTCGCCGAATTCATCTCAAATCAGGAGAAAGTAAACAAATAGATTTTACAATCACCACAGATTTGCTTAAATTCTACGATGCCAACTTAAAATACGTTGCGGAACCCGGTGAATTTAAGGTTATGATCGGACCAAACAGCGAAGATTTACAATCACAATCATTTATTTTGGAATAATCAGAATATGATGTACTGCAATTTAT
>JALNVG010000289.1 GCA_023227685.1 Bacteroidaceae bacterium | reverse complement strand
TACCGGATGCTCAATATAAAGTTTGCAGCCTGGATATAATTCGCAGACGGCTTTATAGAGAACAAAACAAATGGAGCGGAAGTAGGCGCGCATGCCCGATGGAGAAGTAATATCAAGAAATTCAATGTCTTTGTTGTTATAGACCCTGAAAGTCAGACCTTCGGTACGATTATTAACCCTTGCGCTGACTACTTCGTTCTTTAATTTTAGGTCAAAACCAAAATAAATATCTAAAAGTCTGCTTCCGATGGGGAAATCTTTATAATTATTATTATTTTTGCAATATATTTGTATTGTATGTTTCATTTTGATTGCTTTTTATGGTTCAATATTGAGGCTAATTTATTACAATAAAATTTAGATAGCAAATAACCATTAACTTTATTATTGATGGGATATTCATTTTATGATTTTTTAAAGCTTATAGGCTCTCTTTCTTTATTCCTTTATGGAATGAAGATCATGAGCGAAGGGCTACAGAAGGTTGCTGGAGATCGCCTGCGTGGTATTTTGACCGCAATGACAACGAATCGAGTGACAGGAGTTTTAACCGGAGCGCTGATTACAGCTCTTGTTCAGTCTTCATCGGCAACAACAGTAATGGTTGTTAGCTTTGTGAATGCAGGACTGCTAACTCTTACCGAGTCAATCGGTGTGATTATGGGTGCCAACATCGGTACTACAGTTACGGCATGGTTAATATCCATCTTTGGCTTTAAAGTCGATGTGTCTTCTTTTTCATTACCGTTATTGGCTATAGCCATACCTCTTATCTTCTCAAAGAGAAGTAGTCGTAAATCGATCGGCGAATTTATTTTTGGTTTTTCGTTCTTATTCATGGGGCTTTCTTTATTGAAAATGAATGCTCCTGATCTGAATTCGAATCCTCAAATGTTATCTTTCGTGCAGAATTATACGGATATGGGGTTTCTTTCGGTTCTTTTGTTCCTTTTTATCGGTACGATTCTTACCATGATTGTTCAGGCGTCATCCGCCACGATGGCTATAACGCTGATCATGTGTATCAATGGCTGGATCAATCTTGATCTGGGAGCTGCGTTAATCTTGGGTGAGAACATCGGTACCACTATTACCGCAAATCTGGCGGCTCTTACGGCAAATACACAGGCACGCCGAGCGGCACTGGCGCATTTTATCTTTAATGTATTTGGAGTGATTTGGGTCTTAACATTTTTCCATCCGTTTCTTGCCCTTGTTAATTGGGTGGTAGATACGTTCTTCAACATTAGTAATCCAGAGGTGGCGATTTCGTTTAAGCTTTCAGCTTTTCATTCGATTTTTAATATTTGCAATGTATGTATCTTAATTTGGGGAGTAAAGTTCATCGAAAAGACTGTTTGTGCTATTATTCGTCCGCGCAAGGATGAAGAGGATGAACCTCGTTTACGATATATTACCGGAGGTATGCTGTCCACAGCCGAGCTCTCTATTCTTCAGGCACACAAAGAAACCCTGCTCTTTGCCCAACGTACACATCGAATGTTCGGTATGGTGCAGCGTTTGCTGCATACCGAAAAGGAAAGTGACTTTATAAATCTTTTCGGCAGGGTGGAGAAGTACGAAAATATCAGTGATAACATGGAGCTAGAAATAGCCAATTACTTAAATCAGGTTTCAGAGGGCAGGTTGAGCTCCGAAAGTAAGTTGCAGATACGATCTATGTTGCGTGAGGTGACTGAAATTGAAAGTATCGGTGACAGTTGTTATAATCTGGCCCGGACCATTAATCGTAAACGTCAGACCAATCAGGATTTTACCGATAAACAGTATGAGCACATCCTTTTTATGATGAAACTTGTTAATGATGCTTTTGGTCAGATGATTGTTGTTGTAGAGAAACCAGAACATCATGGCGTTGACATCAATAAGACTTATAATATTGAAAATGAAATTAACAACTATCGTAGTCAACTGAAAAATCAAAACATCATTGATGTTAATAATAAGGAATACGATTACCAAATGGGTGTCTACTATATGGATATCATAGGTGAATGTGAAAGGCTTGGCGATTATGTAGTCAATGTAGTTGAGGCAAATAATGATGTGAAAGAAAGAAAATCTACTTAAAAAGAATTTTCTTTCTTCTTTTTTATAGTCTGATATCTTTATTGGGGTTTGAAATAATAAAAGAGGAATGAATAGTGTTGAACTTATTCATTCCTCTTTTATTATTATACTATTGTGTATTCTTGAGTGCTTCTCAGTAAGTTTTCTTCAGAACACTTTTCGTATGAGTATCTTCATTAATATCCATCAACTTCTTTATTCATCAGAAGGCTCAAAATCTTCCTTGCCTACACCGCAAAGTGGGCAAGTCCAATCATCGGGAATATCTTCAAAGGAAGTACCCGGTGCAATGCCGTTATCAGGATCTCCTTTTTCGGGATCGTAGATGTAGCCGCAAACTGTGCAAACGTATTTCATACCTTTATTATTTTTTTGTTAATAATACTAGTATAACATTGTCTCTTTGTGTTTTGTTCAAAGATATGTCTATAAAAATAGGGAAAAATAGAAAACTTAAAAAAATAAATAATTAATCGTGCAATCAAAGTAATAAGTTGTAAATTTGCGATTGAAAAACTGAAAGTTACTACAGTATGGCCGAAATAAATAAAGATGATTTTTTTTCATTAGGGCTGATTGACAATGACGTAATTCGAAGCAGGGAAAAGTTTGGTGTAAATAGTCTTACTCCTCCCAAATCTGTTCCGATGTGGAAGCTTTATCTTGAAAAATTTAATGATCCGGTTATACGTGTTCTCTTATTTGCTGCGCTACTTTCTCTTGTCATTTCAATTATTGAGAACCAATATGCTGAGACAATCGGCATTATCGTAGCTATCCTTTTGGCTACGGGTAT
>JALNVG010000288.1 GCA_023227685.1 Bacteroidaceae bacterium | reverse complement strand
TCGGGAACATTGCTCCAACTGCAATAATTCAAATCGTAGGAAGAACATTGGTGATCGGCATTCAATACATCGGCTTTTTTTACTACAGGAAAATGATAAACGCCACGTGAACTAACGGTTGAGCTGGTTTCCGAACCAAGCAAAACGCCTTGCGGAAGCTTGCTATAGGCTTCTTTGTATCGAAATACACGGTAATTGAATCCTGGAATATCAAGTTGCGCAGCAAATCCGTTTTTTAAAACACAATCCACCTGATCCATACAGCAAACAACCGGACGCGTGGGGTCTTCGCGATGACATATATTCTGCAAAAAACCGGCTACCTGATAACCTTGTTTGCTACACTGAGTAGGAACTTCATTGCCGATGCTCCACATCACGATACACGGGTCATTGCGATAATGATGAATCAGGTTTATCAAATCTTTTTCTGCCCAATCTTTGAAATACCGATGATAACCGTTTTTGCATTTAGCCACGTCCCATTCGTCAAAAGATTCGGCCATGACTAGAAATCCCATTTTATTGCAAAGTTCTATTAATTCCGGTGAGGGCATGTTATGGGCTGTTCGGATAGCATTACATCCCATATCTTTGAGTAACATCAAACGATGTCGGATGGCTGAACGATTGACGGCGGCCCCCAGGGGACCAAGATCGTGATGGTTGCATACTCCCTTGATTTTATATGGCCGGCCGTTGAGGAAGAATCCTTTTTCGGTCACTACCTCTATGGAGCGAATGCCGAAAGTCGTGTGATACTCGTCTATTTGATTATTATCCTGATATAAGGTTGTCTTGGCCAAGTATAAGCAAGGCGTCTCGGGCGACCATAGTTGCGGTGCTTTCAGAATGAAATCTTGTGTGGAAGAGCTGTTCCAAACGGTAGTTGTTTTTTCGACAACCAGCTTGCCTTTGGGATTAAAGATTTGAGTTTTGATCGTTACATCCTTTTTCTCATCCATATTGGCTACTTCCGTTTTCAGGCGGACCGTAGAGAAATCCGTGCCGACATGAGGAGTGGTAATGTAGGTGCCCCAGACAGGTATATGCGTATGATTTGTTACAATAAGATGCACATTTCGATATAATCCGGCACCGGAATACCAGCGTGACGACTGTGGCTTGTTCTCCAAACGCACAGCCAGAATATTATTCTTTCCATCGGCATTCAACAGGGGGGTTACGTCGCAGAAAAAGGAATTGTAGCCATAGGGCCAGAAACAGGCCTTTTTGCCGTTGACATATACTTGAGCCTCACTCATTGCCCCGTCAAACTGTAATGTGACGGCTTTGTCGGTGATTCCGCTATTTACATCAAACGTCCGGCGATACCAACCTGTTCCTACATAAGGTAAACCTCCTGTGCGTCCGGTTTTTATGGTTGCCTTTTTCTCCATATTCTGAGTAACGGTTACTTCCTGTAAGTCATAATCACGATCGAATGGACCGTAGATGGCCCAGTCGTGGGGAATGGTAACTTGCTGCCACCGGCTATCATTGAAATTCGGATTTTGTGCACCGGGCACATCGGCTTTAATGAATTTCCACCCTTTTTCTAATAGGCTCTCCGTTCGCTGTGCCTGTACAAAAAGGCAGGCACAGCAAAGTAGGGCTACAAAAATCGTTATTCTTTTCATGAAGACTTATTCGTTTGTATTCGTATTTGCAAAGGCATCCATGATTGCTGTCGGTTTGCCATCAGTATCAAAAGCTCCTTTACCATAATTCTTCCAATCGCCATAGCATTCCGGTTCCCAATAGAAGATACCCAAACAACCATCGATGGCTTTGGCCTCTTTCATAAATTCCGTGAGCCATTCTTTGCCGGCTGCAGCATCATCAACAGGCATACCTACCTCGCAAACGCAAACATCACAGTTATAGCGTTTGATCAAGTAATTCATGTTGGTAATGCAATCGGTCGTCAGGGTCTTCCATGTATCAGCTTCAGGGTAAAGAGACATACCGATGACGTCCCACTTTCCGCCGTTCTCTTTTAGTCCGTCGAAGATCCAGGTATATAGTGCTTTCTTATTGCCCTCTTGAAGATGAACAATGACTTTGGTATCTGGGAATATGGCTTTTATGGCATCATATCCGGCATTGTTTAATGCTGCGTAATTGGCCATGCTGGTGCTGGCTTCACCGCTGATTGCAGCATTGTTGTCCCACAACATACCATTGCCGGTTTCATTGCCTACCTGTACCCATTCCGGAGTGATATTCATATTTTTCATAGCGGTCAGCACCTCTGTCGTATGGTCGGCAACGGCTTGTTTTAATTCATCAAACGTATAGTTAGCCCAAGCTGCGGGTTTTGTCTGCTGCGAAGGATCGGCCCATGAATCGCTATAATGGAAATCGACCATGATACGCATTCCGAGATTATTGGCACGGTATGCTTTGGCAAGCATATCGCTTTTGTTACACCAACCATCTGTGGGATTTACCCAAACACGTAGGCGAACAGCGTTAACGCCTAAATCACGCATCAACGTCAAACAATCTTTTTTCTGGCCGGCGGCATTATAAAATGACAAGCCGTCGTTCTCCATTTCCGTTAGCCAACTTACGTCTGCCCCGCGGGCAAAGCCAGTCATGTCATAAGTTTTATCCTTGGGGAATGTAGGGTCATTATCGTTACTACTGCATGCCATCAGGCTCTGAGTGAACAATGCTAATGCTGAAAAAAGGAACCAGTCTTTAAATTTCATAATTATATTTTTAATTTGATAATGTATAAGTTTGTTTGGCCAAATCTACAGTCAGTATATATATTCCGGTTGCCAGGGTAGCGTCATCTGTTATGCCGTTTCCCTTATAAGAAAGGGATCCGTTACTGCCACCAAAAAAATAATCCCAAGAATTATTTAAATAAATTTTAAAGCCGGAT
>JALNVG010000287.1 GCA_023227685.1 Bacteroidaceae bacterium | reverse complement strand
TTTTGAGGTACCTGGCAGATTCGAACTGCCGTAAACGGTTTTGCAGACCGGCACCTAGCCACTCGGTCAAGGTACCCTATTTTTCTATTGCGGTTGCAAAGGTAGAACCTTTTTATTAAACTTCCAACTATCTTTGCTTTTTTTTCTTTTCCAAACCTTTATTTTTTTTGCACTCCTCTTTTTTCTTCAAAAATTCATCACGCAAAGCGCAACCACCCGTGCAACTCTCACAAGGATTATCACCACGACCGGAATGTCTAACGAACTTAATTATTCGAGAAAGGCACCATCCGATACTGAATGCGACCAATATACCTACTACTAATTCTTGCCAATTATTCATACAAACAAACCTCCTATTTGATAAAATAAAAAAGATACTATCCAGGCTAAAGTTGTAGTATAACCAACCACAAGCCAAGCATACTTCCAACTACCCGATTCTTGTTTAATCGCACTGATTGTAGCTACGCACGGGAAATAAATAAGGACAAACAACAAATATGAAAACGCTGCACGTCGAGTAATCGGAATACGACCAACCAGACTTACATTATCAGAAGCCTTGTCTACATATAATACTCCAAGAGTACTGGCCACCAGCTCTTTAGCACCTACTCCGGCTACCAAACCGATATCCAGTTTCCAATCAAAACCAAGAGGTCTCATCACCGGTTCTACCACTTTTCCTATCTCGCCTATAAACGAGTGCTCTTGTTGCTGAGACACACTGTTATATTGATTATGATTGGGATAATATCCAAGAAACCAAATGATAACAGAAGCAACCAATATAATACCTCCCATTTTATGAAGATATTGTTTACCCTTATCCCACGTATGACGAAAAATAGATTTAGCCGATGGCATACGGTAAGGTGGCAGTTCCATCACAAAGGGAGAACTTTGCCCCTTAATCAGGTATTTACTGAAAAGCTTAGCCATAATAACAGATAAAATAATACCTGCAAAATATAAAACAAACAACAATAGTCCTCTATAGCTTTTAAAAAATGCACCAATGAGTATAAAATATATCGGAAGCCGTGCACTGCAGGACATCAAAGGGGTGATCAACATTGTGATTAACCGGCTTTTCCGATCTTCAATTGTTCGCGAGGCCATTACAGCGGGCACATTGCAACCGAATCCCATGATTAAAGGTATAAACGACTTGCCATGCAATCCCATCTTATGCATTATCTTATCCATAATAAAAGCAGCTCTGGCCATATATCCCGAATCTTCCATGAGCGAAATGCAAAAATACAAGATCAAAATATTCGGTAAAAAAACAATAACACTACCCACACCACCGATAATACCATCAACAACCATATCTTTCAATGGTCCGGCAGCCATATTCTCGCGGATATACCCGCCCAACAGATTCACCAAATCTTCTATCCAATTCATAGGATATTGTCCCAAAGAAAACGTCGCTGCAAACATTAAATATATAAGGAAAAAGAAAATGGGATATCCCCAGATGCGGTGGGTAACAAAATGGTCGATCTCTGTCGTTGTCGTTTTTTCTTCCTTATGACCTTCTTTATAAGTTTCTTTCAATGCGCCACTGATGAAAGCATATTTGGCATCGGTCAACGCCGATTCACAATCTTCTTTGAATGTCTCCTTAATAATTTTCTGCATAGCTTCTTTCTTTTCAAAGATAGCATCACTATTCGGAAAAGTACGTACGATGTTTAAGACATCAGAATCATTTTCAAGCAATTTAATAGACAGATATCGCGTGGAATATTTATAACGGATATTCTCGTTACCCGCAAGTTCGGCTTTTACGCTATCGATAGCCTGCTCCAAATCATGACCGTGATTGATATGAATATGTCTATATACCTTATCGCGAGGAGCACGAGGCTGACTATAATCATCTTCATGAGCCGTATGATGAGTTTCATCAACATTGGCATGATGCCATTCTTGAATTTCCTGAGCTACCTCCGGATCAAGATTACCGCTTTTGTCAATAAAATCGGCACCTTCATAAACATTGATTACGATATGAAAAAGCTTTTCAATACCGAAATTCTTTTTCGCATTAGTTGGCACCATCGGCACACCAAGCAGCTTGCCAAGCAAATGATAATCAAGATTACTCCCGTTACTCTCTAATTCATCATACATATTGAGTGCCCCTACTAATCTGACATTCATATCAATAAGTTGGGTGGTAAGATAAAGATTGCGTTCCAGATTGGAAGAATCTATTACATTAATAATAATATCGGGAGTTTCCTCTATGATGTGCTGACGAACGTACATCTCTTCGGGAGAATAAGCAGAGAGAGAATAAGTACCGGGTAAATCGACAATATGAAAATGGTAACCTTCGAAATCAAAATAACCGGATTTGGCATCCACTGTTACCCCGCTGTAATTGCCTACACGCTCGTGGGCACCGGAAGCTATATTAAATAAAGTGGTTTTCCCGCAATTGGGATTTCCAACCAAGGCTACATTTATTGTACGACGCTTGCCGAGAGCTAGTCGTTTTAAATCTTCTTCTTTCAGGGAATAGGTTTCAGGAAGTCCTTTTAATTCTTCATCCCGTTGTACCTCTTTTTGAGCTTCTTCTTCAGAAATGATCTCTATCATTTCTGCTTCTTTTCGTCGAAGTGACACTTCATATCCCATCACTCTATACTTCACCGGATCTTTCAACGGAGCATTCAGCACTACGGTAACGGATTTTCCTTTAATAAATCCCATTTCCACGATACGCTTTCTAAAACCGCCGTGGCCAAGCACTTTGACTATTACTCCCGTTTCACCTGTATTCAAATCAGATAAACGCATAATATTCTTATTTTGTTCGGTGCAAAGATAATCAATAGATTAAAACCCTCCAAATTATTTAGACTGTTTTTAAATAAGAATTTTAAAATGACAAATAAAAAATA
>JALNVG010000286.1 GCA_023227685.1 Bacteroidaceae bacterium | reverse complement strand
GTTTTCAGAAGCAGATTCTATTTGTCCGGTAGTTCTGTTTAATTCGGAGCCGCCCAGACTATGGGGAACACAAAAAATTCCGAATAAAACAAGTATGGCAGCAATTACTATTCCTCTGTTCCATCGCAAACGACGAGTAAATAGTGCAATCAGCATAGCGATTAAAGCAATTAGTGTTTTATTGTCAGTTAAATCAAATCCGTAGGGAAAGCCTGTCCAATAGGTTCCAAATGCAGCTTTTTGCACCAAGGGTCCAAAAATGAATCCGCCAATGATTAGACTGATTGTTGTCAACAGTGCGTATTTTTTGTAGCGTTTATCATTTAATAATGCCAAAAAGAAAGCAAATGAGCCGAGTAACATCGCCCCGAAAAGGAAAGTGATGTGTGGAATTAAAACTCCTGCAGGAACATCGCCTTTGAAGCGGATGATTATGGGTGATTGTTGAAAATATGATTTTCCGTCAATAATCAGATAGTATGCAAGTTTCCCAGCCTCCCGCTGTTTGGGCAGATTACCAATAAGTCCTTGTCCGCTTATGGGTTGTAGTTTTATAGCTTGGTACTTTTCATTGGCAATAAGTGGGTAATGACGCCATAACACAGTTGCTTCTATCGATTTTTTTTCGAGACCATTTAAAATAACGGCACAATCTTTTTCGCCGCCGCTACGAGGTAACTTCCATGTATATTCTTGTCCTTCAACAATAGTTGTTATTTCTTTGGGGTATGTTGGTCCGGTTACCCGTTGATATACGCTTGCTGCTAAAGTAATAAGAATGGCGACAGTCCAAAGTAATGTATTTTTTGCTTTTCTTTTCATCAATTTCTTATTAATAATTTATAATTGTACTTGGAATGTCAAGTTGTCTTTTCCGCGTCTTACTTCTACTTTTACAATATCGCCCTTTTTAAATGTTATCAGATATTTCATGTATTGTTGAACATTTTTCACCTGTTTGTTATTTAGAGAAAGGATGATGTCACCGGAGCGCATGCCGGCTTTATAGGCCGGTTTCCCTTTTACTACAATATCGGCAGGCATTCCATAATTGCATGCTCCTGTTACATCAGGCATCAGTCCGAAGGTGACTTTAAATTTTTTCCCCATCATACCCTTAGACGCATTGTCATTAGTCTTTTTAAAAATTATCCGGTAAGGTGCGTTAGCAATTTTCTCTACAAGGTCACCGGTGAAATTGATTACAGAATCCATGCCTTGGTAATAAATTTTATCGGCGGTATCTCCGGGTGTGTGATAATCATCTGTGGCGGTGGTGTGTATGTAAAATACAGGAATGTTTTTCAAATAGAAAGAGGTTTGATCGGATGGCCCGTAGCCGTTGGGTGATTGTGTGATGTGCATATTGTTTTTCTTGGCAACAGTATCTGCAAGTGCTTTGGATTGTAGCCCGGAACCGGTGCCGTCAACTGAGAACCAATTATTTTTTAAATGTCCTATCATATCGATATTCACCATGGCAGTAAACAGTGTGCTGTCAGGCATTATTTGTAAAGAATCAAGCTGGTGGGACAAATATTTTGAACCGATCAGTCCCATTTCTTCTGCAGAAAAAGAGGTGAAGAGCAATGTCCTTTTTGTCGGTTTTTTTGCAAAACGTTGTGCTAATGCGATAACTGCGGATGTTCCCGAAGCATTGTCATCAGCTCCCGGATGTATTGCTATTGTATCGGGGCGGCGTGATGTCGTTTTTTCTCCTCCCATACCGAGATGATCGAAATGTGCTCCTATAATTACGACTTCATGGCATAATTTTGTATCAGTTCCGGGGATGTAAGCCAGAATATCCTCCGTACGCATGGTATCTCGCGAACCTTTGGCGGTAAATGGCATAAACCAACTTCGGCCCGGTAGGGGTTTCAAACCGGCTTTTTTAAATTGGCCTGCAATATAATTGGCGGCAAGTGAATCGCCTTTTGTTCCTGGATATCGGCCGGCTAACTCTTTGGAGGCAAGGTAAGTCACTATTTGTTTTGGAGTAGCGAGTTTGCTGTAGCCAGGTGCTTTACAGGAAAAGAATCCCAGTAATATGATAGCAGCAATAAAAAATGTTCTTAATTTATGCATCTCTATTTTTTTTGAAATAATTGCAAATGTAAGCTATTATTTTTAACAAACAAATGATTAATAATAACAATTGTTTGGGCATTTGAAATTATATACTTATGTTACCGAATTAAAGACGTTGACATAAAAAACGTTGATGAGTAAAATATATCTGTTATTCATTCGTCTTTCTAAATGAAAGGTCAAATTAGAAATAAAATGGAAAAGGATATTATTACTTATACGTTTGATTGCATTGGATGTGGAAAATGTGTTAGTGTATGTCCACATCAGGCATTAAAACTTGTTAATAACGGCATGTGTAGTTTCGTTAATGTGATTGATGTGGATTTATGTAACGGTTGCAAAAAATGCGAACGAGTTTGTAAGGTTGGAGCGATTAAAATTATTTAAACTGAATAAAATTAGATATATGAAAAGATGTACAAAAGGAGTTCCTGTTTTTGGAATTGGACGATTATTAATATTTGCATTGGAAGTAGCTTTGGTTATGTGGCTCTGGAATTTGCTTGTTCCGGGCATCATCGGATGGAGTACCATTAATTATTGGCAAGCATTGGGACTTGTGGTTTTGTTTCGTTTTTTATGCTCATTTCCTATGTTAAGTCTATCCCAAAGGTTCTTTTATCATAGTTCTGAAAATGATTGTTTTACCGGCCGTCATCGTCATTTTCATGAAAGGATGAAAGGGATGTCAAGAGAAGAGCGAAAAGCTTATATCAGGAGTCATATTCGCGATTTGAGTGATAAAGAGGAATGAAAAATAATTCGGCAGACATCTTTAAAAGTTTTAGTCGGAAATTATATTCATTTATTGCAAATAGAGTTTCTTCGGTAGAAGATG
>JALNVG010000285.1 GCA_023227685.1 Bacteroidaceae bacterium | reverse complement strand
CTATCACCTGCCGCTTTAAGAATATCTGGGCGAGTTAATAACTCGTCCATCTTTGTACAAAATTCTTTTTTATTTGAAACGGTGAAACCTCCACCTACCTTAATCAGATCTTTCGCTTCTTGAAACTTATGATACCGCGATCCAAAAAGAACAGGAATACCATAAACAGCAGCTTCTAAAGTATTATGAATGCCAGCTCCAAAACCTCCTCCTATATAAGCCACATTTCCATATCGGTAAATGGAAGACAACAAGCCGAAACCATCTACGATGAAACAATCAGCTTGGTCAACACACGATTCATCCTTTGTCGCCTGAGAAAGAAGAACCGACGGTCGTTCTAAAAGAGACTCAATATAATGCAGATGCTCATGATGAATTTCATGAGGCGCTATGATAAGTTTCATTTCAGGATGTTTATTGAAATATGGAATTAATATTTCTTCATCCTGAGGCCATGAACTTCCAGCAATAAAAACAAACGGATGCTTCTCTTCTTTTCCTTGAACAAAGCGTTGAATAAAAGACAGGTCATGAGCTTGCTTGCAAACATTCAGCACCCTGTCAAAACGGGTATCTCCTGCAACGGTTACATTATTTATATGAAACGAACGAAGTAAGTCTGCAGAACGCTCATCCTGAACAAACAGATGATCGAAGCAATATAGCATTTTCCGATATGGATAACCAAACCACTGAAAAAACAATTGATCTCGACGAAAAATGGCTGAAATGATGAATAAAGGGATATGACGTTTCTTTAGCTCATATAAATAATTACCCCAAAATTCATACTTGATAAATATAGCCATCGAAGGATTTGCCAAATCCAGAAACTTCTTTACACGAAAAGGAGTATCAAAAGGAAGATAACAAATCACATCTGCACCCTTATAATTCTTACGCACCTCATAACCTGATGGCGAGAAGAACGTAAGTAAAATCTTATATTCAGGATGCTCAGCCTTGATTCGTTCCATTAATGGTCGACCCTGCTCAAACTCTCCCAGCGACGAAGCATGAAACCAGATATATTTGGCATTTCTGTCAATCTGTTTACGCAAAATATCATTAGTTTTCCATTGCCCCCAGCGCATTGCCCGCGCTTTCTTATGAAAAGGCGAAATTAATGCAATTATAAAAGCATAGAAATGTATTAACAAACTATACATGCGAATCTTATACCGATAATTTTATTTCAGGACCTCAACAGCGCGTTGTATACGTCTGATTGATTCTTCTTTACCTATAGCTTCTGTGATGTCAAAAATATGTGGTCCTTTACCCTCGCCCACTAACGCCAAACGAGTTGCATTCATCACATCACCCAACTTGTAACCTTTACTATCTATCCAAGATTTTACGGCCTCTTCGGTCCCTTCTATATCAAAAGGCTCACGATCTCTCAAAACGTCAACGAGCTCCGTCAACTGAGCTGCACTATTTTCTTTCCAGCGTTTCTTGCAAGTCTTTTCATCATATTCTGTCGGTGCAACAAAAAAGAACGAACAGGTCTCCCACAAATCCTTAATGAATGTAACACGTTCTTTCATCATGCCTACCACCTTTTCAACATACGCCGCATCAGCATGGATCTGATGTTCTGCAAGTACAGGCATGAATAACTCCGCGGCTTTCTTATTATCCATCATCTGAATATAATGATGATTAAACCACTTGCATTTCTCGAAATCAAACTTTGCTCCACTTTTGCTGCAACGGCTCAGATCGAACTCCTGGATTAGTTCTTCCATGCTCATTACTTCCTGATCATTGCCGGGATTCCATCCCAATAAAGCCAAAAAATTAATTACAGCCTCAGGTAGATAACCGCTTTCGCGATAACCGGAAAACACTTCACCACTCTTAGGATCATGCCATTCTAATGGAAAAACAGGGAATCCCAGACGATCACCATCTCTCTTGCTTAACTTGCCTTTGCCATCAGGTTTTAATAATAATGCCAAATGAGCAAAACGTGGCATTGAATCTTCCCAACCGAAATATCGATAGAGCAAAACATGTAATGGAGCACTCGGCAACCATTCTTCTCCACGAATCACATGCGTTATTTCCATCAGATGGTCATCTACAATATTTGCCAAATGGTAAGTAGGCAACTCATCGGCCGATTTGTACAAAACTTTATCATCCAAGACCGATGAATTGATGACAACATCACCACGGATTAAATCTTGTACATGCACATCTTCATTGGGTTCAATCTTAATCCGAACAACATATTGAGTATTCGCATCAAGCAAAGCTTGTACCTCCGAAGCAGATAAAGTCAAAGAGTTACGCATCTGCATGCGGGTAGAAGCATCATATTGAAAATTAGCAATCTCATTTCGCTTAACTTCCAATTCTTCGGGAGTATCAAAAGCTATATATGCGTGCCCTTTATCTAGAAGCTGCCTGACATATTTTTTATAAATATCCCGACGTTCACTTTGACGATAAGGTCCGTAATTGCCACCGAAACCAACCCCTTCATCGAATTTAATGCCAAGCCAAGTAAGCGCTTCAATAATATATTCTTCAGCTCCCTGCACGAAACGCTGTGAGTCGGTATCTTCAATACGAAGAATCATTTCTCCGCCATGCTGTTTGGCGAACAAATAATTATATAATGCCGTACGAACGCCGCCAATATGCAATGCTCCCGTAGGACTCGGCGCAAAACGTACTCTTACTTTTCTTTCTTTCATAACTATGCCTTTCTAAAATAATGTGGCAAAAGTAGGCTTTTTTTTTCTCCTAATAAACTTTTTTATGTACATTTCGCCTTTTAAAAGAAAAGTTGAAGTTATGAAACCAAAGAATTACAATATTCATCCCAGTATATATTTCATTTTGGCCGCAATATTTATAGCGTACTTCTTTCCAAGAGAAGGAAAGTTTCGCTACCAATTTTACGAAGGGAAACCTTG
>JALNVG010000284.1 GCA_023227685.1 Bacteroidaceae bacterium | reverse complement strand
GTTAATAATCTCAATCATTATCGTGCGATGCTCCGCAATCCGAACACAAAAATGGTCTGTATGGTGAAGGCTTCTGCTTATGGTGCCGGTTCTTTTGAAATTGCCAAAACGTTGCAAGAACATCAAGTAGATTATCTGGCTGTGGCTGTGGCTGATGAAGGTTCAGATCTTCGTAAGGTAGGAATTACTTCTTCTATTATTATTATGAATCCCGAAATGACGGCATTTAAGACAATGTTTGATTATAAATTGGAGCCTGAGGTCTATAATTTTCATCTGCTTGATGCTTTGATTAAGGCGGCAGAGACAGAAGGTATTACTAATTTCCCGATTCATGTAAAATTGGATACAGGTATGCATCGCCTCGGATTCAATGTCCAAGAAATACCACGATTGATTGAGTGTTTGCAAAAACAGAATGCTGTGATCGTACGTTCGGTATTTTCTCATTTCGTAGGCAGTGATTCTTCTGATTTTGATGCTTTTACGCGTAAGCAAATAGAACTTTTTGAGAAGGGTTCGCAACAATTGCAGGCTGCTTTCCCACAGAAGATTCTGCGTCATCTCTGCAATACGGCAGGTATTGAACGTTTTCCCGGAGCGCAATTTGATATGGTTCGTTTGGGACTTGGCCTTTATGGTATTAATCCTATTGATAATTCGATAATCAATAATGTGAGTACGCTCAAAACTACCATTCTTCAGATTCGTGATGTACTGGAGAGCGATACTGTTGGATATAGTCGTAAGGGCATTTTGGATCGTGATTCGCGCATAGCTGCTATACCTATTGGTTATGCTGACGGGCTGAATCGTCATTTGGGCCGTTGTAATGCTTATTGTTTAGTTAATGGCAAAAAAGCTATGTATGTGGGTAATATTTGCATGGATGTTTGTATGATTGATGTGACGGATATTGATTGCAAAGAAGGTGATCCTGTTATTATATTCGGGGATAACCTGCCGGTAACTGTACTTTCTGATAAACTCGATACAATACCGTATGAAGTGTTGACCAGTATTTCTAATCGTGTAAAACGAGTATATTTTCAAGACTGATGTCTAATTTTTGTTATAATCATCATATTTACAGGTTGGTAAAGGCAAATATCAGAGAAAATCTATTATATTTGTAGCGAACATAATAAGTAGAAAGAATGACGAATTTATTATTATTTTTACCCAGTGGTTCCGAATGGATAATCATCGGTTTAATTGTTCTCCTCATTTTTGGTCCTAAGAAGATACCGGAATTGATGAAGGGCCTTGGAAAAGGTGTGAAGAGCTTTAAAGATGGTATTAACGAGGCAAAGGAAGAACTGAAGGATACAAAGGAAGAAATTGACAAACCTGCCGATAAGACAAAGAATGAAGATTCGGAATCTACTTCAAAAGAAGAAAAGAAATAAATTGAGGAAATGCGGAGTATGGCTGAAATGACCTTTTGGGATCATTTAGACGTGTTGCGTCGAGTGCTTTTCCGTATCATACTTGTATGGCTTGTGTTGGCTATAGGCTTTTTTATAGCTATGCCAAGTTTGTTTGATTCGGTGATATTGGCACCGTGTCATAATAACTTCGTTTTCTACGAATTCTTCAGAGCTATTGGTGCAAAGTTTAATCTCAGCGGTGATTTCTTTACACAGAATTTTAGTGTAAAATTGATAAATATCAATTTAGCTGCTCCATTTCTTATTCAGTTATCTACTTCTTTTTGGATGTCTATAGTAACTGCTATTCCCTATTTGTTTTTTGAAATATGGGGCTTTATTTGTCCTGCACTCTATCCTAATGAACAGTCAGGTGTTAAGAAAGCTTTGATCCTGGGCACAGTGATGTTCTTTTTAGGGGTTGCTGTAGGCTACTTTATGGTTTTCCCGCTCACTTTGCGTTTCTTGTCTACTTATACAATTAGTGCAGAGATACAAAATATGATTTCTCTTGATTCGTACATCAGCAATTTCTTTATGCTTATCTTATGTATGGGATTAGCCTTTGAATTGCCCTTACTCACTTGGCTCCTTTCTTTATTGGGTATTGTTAACAAGGCTTTTCTCAAGAAATATCGCCGTCATGCTTTTGTGCTTATTGTAATTATCGCTGCTATTATTACACCGACAGGTGATCCGTTTACCTTGAGTATTGTATCCATACCTCTTTATTTGCTTTATGAGATGAGTATTTTACTTGTTCGTGACAAAAAAACAGATAAATTGATAGATAGTGTACAAGAATAGAATTATAAGTGTTAAGATCTGGACAGATTGCCGTTTTTTTATTTATTTTAACTGACACTCTTCTGCTATGGTATGATTTTTGAAGGTGTTATTATAACAGAGATAGTAACAACTATTATGTTGCTACTTCTACTGTTTTTTTTATGTTTAACTTTATAAATAGGAGAACTGAATCATGGGTGCAGCTGGAAATAAACAACCAAAAAAACCGAAAAACAAGAATCATGTTCCTTCTTATCTTGCAGAAGAAGCAGTAAATGAGGCTAGTAAAAAGCCAAAAGGGAAGAAGAAGTAGGATTAAGAATCAAAAGATTTTTGTATTTTTGTCCCTATGGATATAGAAGTACAAGAATCTTTTGCTTTATTACAATCAGTCTGTCTGATTGGTGATGCAAAATTGGGTATTGCATATAAACAAATGCGTGATTTACTTGAGCGCCTTTGTCATATTCAATCGTGTGATGAAAGTTTGCAGATGACAGACCTTTCTGCCCGTATCAGTTATTTAGCAGCAAAGTATAATTTATCCTTTTCTGAACAAAATCGTTTGCATACTTTTCGTTTCACTTCTAATGCTATTCTAAATAAAAAGGCGAAACCCCAACGTGGTTTTTTATTAAGAGACGCCAGAACCCTTTCTTGTTTGGTGCGCCGTATTTATGGCGTTGATATTCCTGATGATTTGTATCGATTACTTCCACGTGTTGATG
>JALNVG010000283.1 GCA_023227685.1 Bacteroidaceae bacterium | reverse complement strand
TATCTCTTGCGGCTGGGGATCAGGTAATTCAGGATTGAAACCATCCGTTGAGTCAAAGGATAATTCGATCAGCTTTAATCGGATCGGTAACACTAATTATGCCCTGCATTACGGCGGATCACTCTATCTTCTTGGCGAGCAACCGCATTCAAAGATGACAGACAATTACATCTACCGGGGAAAAGAAGATCTTTCGGCCAGTTTGAGTATTGATGACGGCACGGCTTATTGGGATATATCACACAATGTATTTCAAAATGGCGATAGACCTTGGCTTTATTTATGGTCATCCGCTTGTCACGACATAACAATGAAAAAGAATTTTGTTGAAAATAATCTTTTGCAGAATAATGGTACTCGCGTATCAATTCTCCATACAGAGAATTCTTTTAGAAAACCATTCAGTGCAGAAGCTGATAAAATAATAGAAAAAGCCGGTTTGGATGATCAATTCAAGAAAATAATTCCTTCTGAAGAACCTCCGTTTGCATCTATTTATCCCAATATAATGGAAAATAAATAATAAAAAATATGAAACATACAAATTATTATCTGTTCGATTTTCTCGATTTCGACACCGATTTACAAGTCGATGAATCGCTGTGGAAATCATGCAGACCAACAAATGTTATTGAAAAGAACGGTGATATTTATATATCCGTCCCCTATCAGAAACAAATGTTATCAAACGATATGACAGCCGATACGTCCGCCCCGCGCGAAAATTATTATTTCATGATACGTGCATATGGCGATAAGATACTTCGCCTTTTCTCCGGATTTGGCGATTACGATATTTCGGATAAATCTGAGATGTTGCAATACAGTGATGCCATGAAACAAAATCCTCTGTCATTGCATGATAATGGTAACATGATAGTCGTTACCGACAGCAAGGGTATAAAACGGGCAGAAATCAACTTGAGTGAACCGACTATTAATCACTGGAGCGACTTACAACCCGCTCCTCAAGAAACACTGGATATCACATTTTTCCCCGACAAGAATAAAGCTGTGCGCCTTAGTGCATACGATCATTTTTCGCCCCCGCGTTATGATGCTTTACCTTTGGCTTTTTGCAAGAAGAATGGCCAAAAAGAACGTGCCACCCTATCTTTCGAATGTAAACCCGATGAATGTTTCGCCGGTACCGGCGAGCGATTCTGCAAAATGGATTTAAGCGGGCATACTTTTCAATTAAAAAATCAAGACGGACAGGGAGTAAACAATCGACGTACATATAAAAACATACCGTTCTATCTCTCAAGCCGTTTATACGGTGTATTTTATCATACATCAGCCTACTGCAAATTATCGCTGGCCGATCAGTCAACCCGTTCGGTACAGTTTCTGTCGGACCAAGCTTTGCTTGATGTCTTTCTTATTGGAGGTGATTCTCCCGAAGAAATATTAAGGGGATACAGAGATATTTCCGGTTACCCATCAATGCCTCCGGTTTGGAGCTTCGGTATCTGGATGAGTCGCATGACTTACTTCAGTGCAGATGAAGTGACCGATATCTGTAATCGCCTGCGTGAAGAAAAATATCCATGTGATGTCATTCATCTCGATACGGGCTGGTTTAAAACAGACTGGTTGTGCGAATGGAAATTTAATGAAAAGCGATTCCCCGATCCTATAGTTTTTTTAAAACAACTCAAAGAAAAAGGTTTCAGAGTCTCGCTATGGCAATTACCCTACGTAGCCGAAGGTGCAGAACAAATAGATGAAGCGAGAAAAAACAAATATATCTGCACGCTTACCAAAAAACAAGCAACCGAAGGTTCCAATTTCTCCGCACTCGATTATGCCGGAACAATTGATTTCACAAATCCTGCTGCCACCCAATGGTATAAAATGCTCTTAAAACGTTTATTGGATATGGGTGTCACATGTATCAAAACAGATTTCGGTGAAAATATCCACATGGATGCCACTTATCAAAATATGAAACCGGAACTGTTGAACAATCTCTATGCCCTGCTATATCAGAAAGCAGCCTATGAGATAACAAAAGAAGTAACCGGCACCGGTATTGTGTGGGCACGTGCAGCATGGGCCGGATGCCAACGTTATCCATTACATTGGGGTGGCGATTCAGCAAGTACATGGGATGGAATGGCCGGTTCACTCAAAGGTGGCCTGCACTTCGGGCTTTCCGGCTTTGCTTTTTGGAGCCACGATGTACCGGGATTTCATTCTCTACCCAACTTCATGAATTCTCCTATTCGCGATGATGTTTATTTGCGCTGGACACAGTTTGGCGTTTTCTCGTCTCATATTCGTTATCATGGCAGTAGTGCTCGTGAGCCATGGCATTTCCCACATATTTCGGGAATGATAAAACAATGGTGGAATCTTCGTTATGCCTTGATTCCTTATATAATTCGCGAAAGTGAAAAGGCCGTTCATTCGGGTGCTCCCGTTTTGCAAGCACTACTGATGCATCATCCACAGGATAAGGTTTGCTGGCATATCGATGACGAATATTATTTTGGAAATGACATCTTGGTTGCCCCGGTAATGAATAGTGAGAATAAAAGAACTGTTTATTTGCCCGAGGGTGAATGGGTGAACTTATTTACAGGTGAACATTTCGGCAGAAAGGGACAAGGCTCATGGCTTTATGATATCGAAGTACCGCTGAACGAGATGCCTGTATATGTACATCCCGATGTTCAATTACCTGTTTATCCTTCCCGCGTACAATGCACTGATGAAATGGATATGAAAAAAACAGTCATGCTGACTATTTCGTCATCTTTCAAAGGAATTTTCAAAGAACTTGATTTATAAAAAAAAACTTAAATAATAAGACATGAATACTTGGAAATCGAATTTAGAGGAAACCAAGCAACATTATATATCCTGGTGGGATCATCGGGGAATAGTGCTTAATATGTGGGAACATTTCCAGAATGGTGTCACTCCTCATGCTCATATTCAAAAACCGGAAGCTCCGGCCAACTTG
>JALNVG010000282.1 GCA_023227685.1 Bacteroidaceae bacterium | reverse complement strand
GATCGTGTTACGGTCATGACACTTGATAAAGGTAGAAAGAACACCCGTTTGTTGGTACAGCCTCAATATAGTCCGATGTTGGTTGAGAATCAGATTGCGATTCTTTATTGCGGTACTCACGGTATGTTGCATGATGTTCCGTTGGACAAGATACAAGATTTTGAGCATAATTTCTTAGAGTCTCTTGCTCTTAACCATCAAAAAGATGTACTTGATTTCTTGAAAAAAGGTATACTCAATGAAGAAATCGAGAAGTTTATAAAAGAGACTGCTACCAAAGTATCTAAACAATATTTATCTTAAAAATTAAATCATCATGGCTTCACTTAAAGAAGTAAAAACCCGAATAAATTCGATCAGGAGTACTCGAAAAATCACTTCAGCAATGAAGATGGTTGCTTCTGCCAAGTTGCATAAGATGCAAGGGGCCGTTGAGAATATGCTGCCTTATCAGCAGAAGTTAGATAAAATATTAAATAACTTTCTTAGTGCCGATTTGCCTGTACAATCTCCGTTTATTTTAAAGCGTGAATTGAAACGGATTGCTATTGTTGCATTTTCATCCAATACTTCTCTTTGTGGAGCTTACAACGCCAATGTTATTAGGCAGTTCAATAGTGTATACAAGAAATATAAAGAGAAGCTTGGTGCAGAGAATATACTAGTCTATCCTATCGGTAATAAAATAGAATTGGCTGTAAAAAAGATGGGTATAATACCGCAGGGTTCTTACCAGTCTATTGTCAATAAACCTTCTTATCAAGAGACATCGTTGCTGGCTCAAAAATTGATGGATTTGTTTTTAAACAAAGAGATTGATCAAGTTGAAGTAATCTATCATCATTTTAAATCTTCGGGTGTGCAAGAGCTTCAAAGCATGACGTATTTGCCTATTGACTTGTCTAAAGTCAGTGTTGGAGCAATAGAGGAGCCAACCGAAAAGTCAGTATATAATAATGATTATATTATCGAACCGTCGCCCGTTGAGCTGTTGGCTAATTTATTGCCGATGGTGCTCAAATATGAGTTGTTTACTTCGGCAGTCGATTCAAATGCTTCCGAGCATTCGGCCCGTACCATTGCAATGCAGACAGCTACGGATAATGCAGATGATATAATACGCGATCTGACAAAGTTGTATAACAAATCACGTCAGCAGTCTATTACAAATGAGTTGTTGGATATTATGGGTGGTTCTGCGAAATAGGTTAAGAATAAGTGCTGATAATATGCGGACTTTCATAAGGAAAATGTAGTCTGCATCTCCTTTTATGTCCGTTTTATATAAGACGGACTATTTTTATTCAGTAACTTAGCCGAAATTTTAAAGCTCAATTATCAAAGTGATGGAAAATAATTTTGAATTGCAATTAGCTTCACAATATGTAGAACAAACCGATATCAATCTTTTTTTAACCGGAAAAGCGGGAACCGGTAAAACAACCTTTCTCAAGAATCTCAGGTTACGGTCGTCTAAACGGATGGTTGTTGTTGCTCCTACAGGCATTGCAGCCATTAATGCGGGAGGAGTGACAATTCATTCATTCTTTCAGCTGAATTTCGGACCGTTCATACCGGATTCGTCTTATAAGGCAGCCAGTCAGCATTATCGTTTCAGTAGAGAAAAGCGAAATATTATCAATAGTTTGGATTTACTGGTGATTGACGAAATAAGTATGGTCCGTTCCGACTTGCTTGATGCCATAGATGCCGTTTTACGTCGTTTCAGGCAGCGTGACAAGCCCTTCGGAGGCGTACAGCTACTGCTTATCGGCGATCTTCAGCAATTGGCTCCGGTGGTCAAAGATAATGAGTGGAATATCTTGAGCCGGTATTATGCCTCTCCTTATTTCTTCGATAGTTTGGCCCTTAAGCAAACACCGTACGTTACGGTTGAGCTCAAGGAAGTTTTTCGGCAAACAGATTCTCATTTTATTTCTTTGCTGAATAAAATACGAGAGAATAAGGTGGATGCGCAAACGCTATCCGAACTCAATCGGCGGTGTATCCCGAATTTTGTTCCGCCCAAGGAAGGTGGTTATATCCGTCTTGCCACTCACAATTATCAGGCACAGCTCATCAATGAACATGAACTCGGATTATTGTCGGATAGGACCTTCAGCTTTACTGCCGAGATTGAGGGTAACTTTCCCGAGGGCTCATATCCTGCCGAAAAAATACTCACGGTGAAGAGGGCAGCTCAGATTATGTTTATTAAAAATGATAGTTCGCAGGATAAGAAATATTACAATGGAATGATCGGCGAAATTATTTCCGTTGATGAAAAAGGAATAATTGTCTGCGGAAAGGATTCGCATCAGGCTTTTAATTTAACTCTCGAAGAATGGGACAATACCAAATATACCATTGATTCGGAAACAAGAGAGATTACAGAAAAAATAGAAGGCAAGTTTCGGCAGTATCCCATCCGTTTGGCTTGGGCCATCACGATACATAAAAGTCAGGGACTTACCTTTGAACATGCCATTATCGACACGAAGAATTCTTTTGCCCATGGCCAGACGTATGTAGCCTTAAGCCGTTGCAAAACGCTGGAGGGTATGGTGCTCGAATCGCCACTTCAGCAGGATGCTATTATCAGTGATGAGTTGATTGATAGCTTTACTCAAAAAGTGGAGGAAAACATGCCTGATAAAAAGACATTAGATTCTGCCAGAGAAATGTACTATACCCGTTTATTAGATGAATTATTTGATTTTAAGGTTGAAGAACAAAGCTATAAGGGTTTGTTAAGAACCATTGATCAGTACCTGTATAATTTATATCCACTCTTGTTGGAGCAATTTAGATCTAAAATGGCGGTGTTTAAGAACCAACTAATGGATGTCTCAGCCAAGTTTAAAGTTCAATATATCACGATGATTATGGGTACGGATGATTATGAGAACGATGAGAATTTGCAGAATCGCATTCATTCGGCGGCCAATTATTTTTCGGAGATATTTTTGCCTGTTGT
>JALNVG010000281.1 GCA_023227685.1 Bacteroidaceae bacterium | reverse complement strand
TCTATAGACGGTTTGAGCAGTCGCTTGAACGAGTCGTCAACGGCTGTACTTACCTGTTCGGACGAAGCTCCGCGATTACGAACAAAGTGATGTTTCAGTCTTTCAGTGCAGCTTTCCGTGTCCGGAGTAATACTGACGTGCAGAAATCCTTCGGCTTCTCCGCGCCTCAAAGCAAGTAGCCTGTGTGAACCTGCCCGGTTCAGCGGTTCGCTAAAATCAAAGTAATCACGATATTTGTTGCCTTCTTCTTCTTTCCCTTTAATTACTTTTGAGCAAATAACGGCAGTGTGTACGAACGAGTTGCGCACTGCATTTCGCGCTTCTTCATTCTCATTAACCCATTCGGCAATGATATCTCTGGCGCCTTGCAGTGCTTCTTCTTCATTTTTGACTTCTCCTTTGATAAACGGCTTGACGCGCATCTGAAGGTTCGCTTCGGTCTGCATCATCACTATTTTTGCCAGTGGCTCCAATCCTTTCTTTCGTGCGATTTCGGCTTTTGTTATACGCTTTGGTTTATAAGGAAGGTATATATCTTCAATCTCAGTATTGTTCCATGAATCTTCAATTCGTTTCCTTAATTCGGGAGTCATCTTGCCTTGTTCTTCAATAGAAGCAAGGATAGATTCTTTTCGTTTACTAAGTTCGGTGAGTTTATCAAACTGATCTTTGATGTTTCCAATCTGGACTTCATCCAGACCTCCGGTTACTTCTTTGCGGTAACGGCTGATAAATGGAATAGTGGCGCCTTCATTGAGAAGGCTAATTGTTTTTTCAACCTGTGTCGCTGAGATATTTAGTAATTGTGATATAAGTATATGAAATGATGTTGCCATAAGCTTCTGTTTATGCTTGCAAAGATAGCATCTTCGGCTTGATGTTGAAAGAGGAACTAAGCATTTTATCTTAATCCAATTTATTTGTGCTGTTTTTAAGTAATGACCTGAGTTGTGATATAAAGGGATTTCGAATCGATCCTGCTATATAAACTTATTAGCTACAAACGTTATTCTTTTTATCATAAAGGATTATACTTTTTAGGTTCTTGGTAGTGATGTATTATCTATTCGCTTAGTGGCGGATATGTATACTCTTGATGGAGGATAACTATACTCCACCAAGAGTAGGAGTATACGCCAGCAAGAGTACATCTAAACTCCATAAATCGAAGATCTATTTTGTATAAACTTTTGAACTAAGAAGTCTGCACCTCTGGTTTAGAGGTGCATGAAAAGAAGATTAAAATGTCTATAGATTTGTACTTCTTGCTTTAATATTAGTGCTTATTTCATCTCAGCTATGAAGAGAATCGGATTATCATCCTCTTTGATCTTGTTATAGATATTCAATAATTCAGACTTTCTGTATTCTTCTTTAACTTTTTTGTTTTGCAGATTAGTCGGCTTGATTTTTTCTTTCAGTTCTGAAGAATTTACTTCGTCTATCCAATATTTGCTATTTCTTTTGAATTGCACGTTAAATGGAAGGCCACCTGATAAATCATTTGTAAGTGTAAAAAAATCTGTCCTTCTTTGATAGACCCAATCGGGTGATCCTGGAAAATTTGTCCTTTTAATATTGCTTTCCGTTTTGGTATAACAGATCTCTTTGGTTGATTTGTCATATCTGATTGTATAGAGATTACTTGATTTTCCCATTAATAAATAGAAATATCTCTCCGAATCAAAAAAGTCAGTCATCCATAGGTATTTGAAGAAGTCATTTCTTTTAATCCATTGGTGTGAAAGTTCAAATGTTGGTTTTTCACCCGTTTTTAAAATGTAAACAGGCTCCAGATTGTTTTGATTATATCTATAGATTGTATCGCCGCCATAATAGGCTGTTTTAAATCCTTTATAAAAATCTACAAGAGCAAAATCCTCCGTACAATAATTTACCCAACCCATCATAGGAGCCACATTATTATTTATGAAATCTTTATGGTTTAATATGTCTTGATTATATATCTTGATTTTCAGATTCATGTTATTATCGAATATGGAGAATGTCCAAAGGTCTTTTGAACCTAAAGCTTTTAAAACAGGCAATTTACTGTTTAATATGATATCACCATTTTCCATGACATAGTTATATTTACCTCCTCTGTAATCCGTATCTGTAATTGAGTCCGTTGATAATGTTTTTCTATATGTTCCATCCATATTGTAGATTTTGATTCCTTTTGTGGCAAAGCAGTAGATGCCCTTATCTTTTTCTCCATATTCAATTTGCGACAGATTAATATATTCCTCTGGGCCTTCACCGATTTTACCAATTATGTTCATGAATTTTCCATTCATATCAAATCTGTAAATTTTTTGATTATCATTAATGATAATGCTTGAATCAGCTATGATTATGTTATCTATTTTCGAAATCAAGCATTCGCCCTTTGTCTCCAACGGAACGATACGGATATTTTTTGCCGCTTCACTTAAATTGAATTTTTCTATTTCCCGATAGTTGGAAAGATTGCTAATATCCAATTTGATTATTTTACTTTGCGTGTCGCTGTTTTGTTTTTGAGAAGTTTCTGAATGGCATCCAACGCATAAAAATGCAAAGATTAGTATACTGATGAATAAGTGGAGGTGATTTGCCCCGATCTTCTTGTGCAGAAGTTGCTGTTTGATGAAAATTGTACTCATATGTATTCTATTATATTATTCCACAAATATAGTATATAGTTTAAATAGTATTACAAAATATTCGTATTATTATAATATATAATACATTTATGATCATGAAGTAGAATATTCATATTGATTGTATATAAAAAAGAGACAGCATTAATGAATAATGCTGTCTTTTTTTTGAAATATTTCTTGTCGTAATTACCAGAAGTAGATATAGAAGGCAATGGTAATGGCAATGATGATGCAAGAATGAATGACATCCCATGTACTCCAACTTGCGCGTGTCGCTGCCCGTTGTTCGGGTGTCGACGAACTAAAGGTTAAGCCTTTAATTTGTTCAGCGGGT
>JALNVG010000280.1 GCA_023227685.1 Bacteroidaceae bacterium | reverse complement strand
GTACTCTCTAAAATAGGCAACAGCGACTATGCGGATTCTGAAATCAGAAATTATCAACAAGCTGCTTCTGCGGAGAAGCACGACAACGGTGGATTAAAGCTACTGTTCAGCCGCAAAATGCGTCCGGTTCTGATCATCGGACTGGTCATCGCTTTCTTTCAACAATGGAGCGGAACGAATGTCATCTTTAATTATGCACAGGAAATCTTTCAGGCAGCCGGATATGGCATATCCGATGTGCTGATGAATATTGTGGTAACAGGTATTGCTAATTTGCTTTTCACTTTTATCGCTATCTTCACCGTAGATAAACTGGGAAGAAAGATATTATTGATGACGGGAGCTATCGGCCTTACTTGCGTTTATACAATCTTAGGGTGTTGTTATTTTTTTCATGTGAGCGGATTCATCATGATTATTCTAGTAGTGTTGGCTATCGGATTTTATGCAATGTCCTTGGCTCCTATCACTTGGGTACTCCTTTCTGAAATATTTCCAAATAGAATACGAGGCGTGGCTATGGCTGTTTGTACAGCTGCCTTGTGGGTTGCTTCATTCTTGCTTACTTATACCTTTCCCCTATTGAATAACGGGCTGGGCACAGGTGGAACATTTGGTTTGTATGCAATTATTTGCTTAGCCGGCTTTTTATTTATCTGGAAAAAAATTCCGGAAACAAAAGGAAAATCGCTCGAAGAAATGGAAAAGACCTTTCATTTATCAGATAATTGAGATTTAAAACGACTTAGTAGTAAACAATTAAAATAATGTTAATAAAAAAGTTGCAAATATAACTATTGATTTGTATATTAGAGCATTTAAGGCTATTAACAGCCAAATATTTTTTTATTTTATACTATTTTTTTCACAAAAATAATTTATTGTTAACCATATTAAATTAATATCAAGAGGAAAAAATGCCAATTTTTTATTGCTAATTATCATGAAGAGATGATCAAAGGCACGTAGAAAGCTCACGAAAGACAAAAACTACCGGATAAGCTTGCCGGCTGAATGTATAATTTCAAATCTAATGCCCAGGAAAAAGGGCTAAATGAAAAACTTATTTTATCATGAAAGAAAAAAAAATTGTTCTCTTAATAGCGCTCTTTGGTTGTCTCTCGCAGTCCTCAAGGGCACGACAGACAATCTCTGATTTCGGAAATGAAACTCTCGCTGTTAGTACGATGACTTCAAATACATCATCTGCTAAAATCAATGAAAACAAAGTTGCGGTTATTGGTACGATAGTTGACCAAAACGGCCAGCCGATCATTGGTGCCAGTGTGCTTGAAGTTGGTACGACCAACGGTACGATAACTGATATTGATGGAAAATTCAAAATGACTGCCGCTTCCGGCAAAAGCTTAAAGATATCTTATATCGGCTATGTAAGCCAGACCGTTGTTGTGACCGGAAAAGCACTGAAAGTGATATTGAGAGAAGATACGAAAACCTTGGATGAGGTGGTCGTTATCGGTTATGGTGTGATCAAGAAAAAAGACCTCACCGGTGCCATTGCAGGATTGAAACAAGATCAACTGGATCAACAGTCTAACGCAAACCTAGGTAACGCCATTCAAGGCAAGATGGCTGGTGTGACAGTGGAATCTGCTGGTGGTGCGCCGGGCTCAAGCACAAATATTCAAATTCGTGGTGCCGGTTCATTGAATAACAATAATCCGTTGATTATCGTAGATGATATCGCAGTAGAAAACATGAACAACATCAGTCCTTATGATATTGCAAATATCCAAGTATTAAAGGATGCATCGGCTGCTGCTATTTACGGGTCACGTGCAGCCAACGGCGTAATATTAATTACCACAAAAAATGGAAGTCAAAACAAGATGAGCGTCAATTTCAATGCGACACTGGGCGTTGCTTCCGTAAACAAAACTCTTGACCTCTGTACTACTGACCAATGGGTGAAAATAAGTAATGCAGCACATGATGCAGCCGGCATGGAACATCTAGCCATTGCTGAGAATCCTGAAGTTCCGGGTAAAGGAACAGATTGGCAAGATGCTATTTTCCGCAGCGCACTTACTCAGAATTATAATCTCGGTTTGAATGGTGGTTCCGAGAAGTTACGTTATAGCATGTCTTTGGGTTATTTCGGACAAGATGGCGTGATTGAAGAAACGGATTACAAACGTTTCAATATGCGTATCAAATCGGATTATACCAAAGGAATCTTTAAAGTGGGCGAAACAGTTCTTCTTTCTCGCGAAAAAAGTGACAATATGCCAGGTGTAGGCGGACAGGGCGGAAACGTCATCGGTTGTGCATCCATGGCTATACCTGCTTTCAAAATTTATGATGATACGGCTGTCGGTGGCTATGCCGGTCCTACAGGTGATGTCGTAGATGTTTGGAATCCAGTAGCTGCTTTGAATCTGCTTAAGAGTTCAACGACCAATTATAAAGCACTCATTGACCTTTATACTGAAATCAGTCTGGCCAAGGGTCTGAAGTATAAACTCAGCGTCGGAGCTACTTATAATGAAGAAAAGGGATACAATTATACACCCTGCTATCAAGTTGGTCAGATTTTTAAAAACACATTGAACACTCTTAGTGAAAGCAGTGCGATGACCCAATATTATCAGGCTGAAAATATCCTGACTTATCTCACGAATTTCGGCAAACATTCCATCAATTTGATGGCCGGCTATACCATGTATAATAATAAATATCATATTATCAATGCAGGCATTAAAGGCATGCCCGATGGTATAAAACAACTTGGCGGTGGTACACTTCAAGCCTCAGCTACCGGTTCTGATAGCGAAAGCAAACTTTTCTCTTATATGGGACGTGCCATTTATTCGTATGATAATCGTTATATTTTAACAGCTACCATACGTCGGGACGGATCTTCCAGATTCAGTAAAAACAACCGTTGGGGTAACTTCCCTTCCATTTCTGCTGCATGGAATATCACAAGCGAGAAATTCTTTAAGAATCTCAACACTCCTATTGACGAATTGAAATTGAGAGT
>JALNVG010000279.1 GCA_023227685.1 Bacteroidaceae bacterium | reverse complement strand
TTCAACTGTATTTTCCTTATATGTATAACGATGAATTCCACAATGAGTAGTAGCTGTCATTTCAGCTAAAATACTTCCATTATTTAATCTAACACTATAATATCCGGGAGAAGCCTTTTCTTCTTCATGCGAAAAAGTCATAGGACTCCATATGTTTTCACCTGCAACAGGACGGAACAAAATATCTGCTAAATCAGAACATCCAGTACCACTCAAATGAGTATGTGAAAACCCGATTATAGTAGAATCACTAAAATGGTAACCGGAACTGGCATCCCATCCCTCAGTTCTTGTATCCGGACTAATCTGAACAGCACCAAAAGGAGTTGTAGCCCCGGGGTATGTATGTCCATGGGCACTTGTGCCAATAAAAGGATCTACTTTTTTTAAATATCTTGTATTCGGTTCAGAACAAGAAGACAATAGTATAACACAAACACAAAACAAATTATTTATTCTCATATTATCATTTTTGTAAAGACCTTCTTACTGCTAAAATAAATGGATTATGGTATTGATAAATACCAATACCATAATTCCATATATTTATAAATTAATTAGAATCATATCCGCTATTTTGTTTCAAAGCTCCATTTGATTTAAGTACCTGATTAATTTCATAAGGTAGTACACTATAAGTGCCATCCGGAACATAAGTTTTGGCCGGCATATTGGAAAGTTCAAAAACACCCTGGTATATTTTACTGTTAATCTCCATGGTTTCACCATTTGCTGTATCAATAGCTGACTCAGAATCTGAACGATCAACATGTTTAATACCATGCTTAGCCGTTTTTATTTTAGCAAGAGCATCTAAATTCCAGTCATCACTACCACCGGCAGACCAACGTTTCAAATCCTTCAAACGATCAGTATATTCACCAGCCAACTCACAGCGACGTTCATGCATTAAATCCATCATAGTCGGAGCTGTATATGTTACCCCTTCATTAGCCCGTATCGCAATACGATTTAAAGGTTCAGCCGCTTCACTATTCCTACTTTGCATAATTAAAGCTTCAGCTTTAAAAAGCAACAACTCTGAAAAACGCATCAATGGAACATTCAAATCAGTCGTAGGACGATCTCCATTAGTAGAAATATAGCTATTATTCTCTCCTACTCCATTCTCATTTAAATTACCATAAGAATATGGCTCCATATACTTCATAAAATGAAATCCACATTCATTATCAGCAGTTGAATAGAATTTTTTCGTCGTTCCGAAATAAGTAAATTCATCACCATATTCCATAATTGTAGCTGAACGACGAGAATCCTGTTCATTATATTCGGCCCAAAGTTCAAGCGTAGGTTTGAAATTTCCCCAACCGTTATAAGCACCCCAGCCTTTATTGTCTAAACAAATCCCTGGAAATTCACTACCTGCATAATTACTACCAGATGAATTAACAGACCAAATGTATTCGTTACTCCAGTTATTAGCAATTTTAAAAACATCAGAGAAATTAGACAACAGACTTCTAACTCCCTGGGTTTCTACATTATCAACAATATCCGAAATTAATGACCACTTATCAGAATCATATTGTGCCCAATAAGCGTAAACCTTAACCATATAACCGTATGCAGCATCCTTAGATGGGCGTCCATAATTATCTGAACTATAATTTTTAAACCAGGAAAGAAGAGTTGCTGCTGATTCTAAATCCTCTATAATATATTGATAATTATCAGTCACAGAAGCTAGCTGTGGTGGAATTTGAACCAACTGAGTCTCATAATCTGTAAAATCTTCGTAACGTTCAAAAGGAACACCGTTATCTAAACGTCCATAACGAGAAGCTATCATAAAATGTGCAAAAGCACGCATAAAATATGCTTCACCTAATGTACGATTAATGATATCTGTACGACTACTTTCATCAATTAGTAAAGCATGGTAAATAATATTATTGGCAATAGCCATTGTAGTATACATCTCATTATAAATATCTTTTATACTTCCTTCTGTACTACCATCCATTTTCAAATTTGCCAAATTCATCTGAGAAGAACCTCTTGTACGTGAGAAAAATATATCATCACTAGCTCCCTGTTCCCAAAATAAATTACGTCCAAAAGTTTCTTCAAGAGACATACAATAATACAAACTTGTTGCTGCTGATTCAAAATCATCATCTGTCGACCAAAAATTCGACTCCGTAGAAGTTCCTTCATTTACCGTATCAAGCCAACTGTCAGTACAGGAGGTTAATAGGAAACTACCAATTGTTAAAAAAAAGAATATAATTTTATATTTCATGACTGCTAAGATTTAATATTATAATTTAATTTTCAGGGCCAAAGAAATTGTTCTGGATATCGGATATTGTCCGGCATCAAGACCAGTACCGCCAACTTCAGGATCAATACCCGAATAGCTGGTTATAGTAGCTAGATTATCACAGCTAAGTGTGATCTTACAAGTACTTTTTCTGTCATTAAAATAATTGATCTTTTGAATAAACTCTGAAAGAGAATAACTTAATGAAAGATTTTTTATACGTAGGAAACTTCCGTTTTCCAGATAATAATCTGATTCAGTAGAAAAGTTGCCATTAGGATCGCTCATTGTAATACGCGGTACGTCATCATTTGGTCCATCCAATGCTTTTAAAATCTCATTGGAACGATTAAAACTACTCAATGATTCATTAAGTGTAGTATATTTATAAGCATTAAATATTTTAACACCGGTAACGCCCTGTAACATTAAATCAAGCGAAAGTTTTTTCCAGGTAAAACCGGTATTAAAAGCAAAACTTAATTTCGGCATTGAATTTCCCATATATTCTTTATCACCACTACCAATAGATCCGTTACCGTCCTTATCTATAAACTTCAAATCTCCGGCAATGGCATCAGGTTGAATCATATCGCCATCACTATTAACATAAGATTGAGCTTCCGCATCAGTTTTGAAGACTCCATCATTCTGAATAAGATAGAAAGAATACAAAGATGTTCCTTCTTCAGTACGGTAAGGATTCAAATCTTTATAAGTACCTCC
>JALNVG010000278.1 GCA_023227685.1 Bacteroidaceae bacterium | reverse complement strand
CAACTTTTAAAAGCAGCTGAAAAAGCTGACAACAGTACTTTAAGCCCGATTTTCTTGATGCAAGCAGGTGAAATCCTAGTCAAACAAGGTAAGTATGACGATGCAGTAAAGGCTTATACACAAATCAAAGACAAATATGCACAATCCTATCAAGCCACGAGTGTTGACAAATACATTGAACAAGCTAATTTATTAAAGAAATAATGTCTACCGCATACCATAATTTATCCGACTATAATATTCAAACAGTACCCGATGCGGTGCACATGAAATTCGGTATTGTTGTTTCCGAATGGAACGAAAATATCACGGGTGCGTTGCTCAAAGGTGCAGTGAATACTTTAAAGAAAAATGGAGCCAAAGACGAAAACATCATTGTCAAAACAGTACCCGGCAGTTTTGAACTGATTTACGGTGCCAGCGAAATGATAAAAAACTGTGAAGTAGATGCTATTATTATACTAGGGAGTGTCATTAAAGGTGAAACTCCACATTTCGATTACATCTGCATGGGTGTAACTCAGGGTATAGCGGCACTTAACGCCGAAGCAAAAATTCCAGTAATTTACGGTTTGCTAACTACACTTGATATGGCACAAGCTGAAGCACGTTCTGGTGGTAACTTAGGAAACAAAGGCGATGAATGTGCAATTACCGCAATAAAAATGATTGATTTTTCTTGTAGTTTAAATAATTAATCATACCTTTGCACCGCGATAAAGGAAAAGAGATCTTTTAAAGAATTTAGGGCAAATACCAGAGTGGCCAAATGGAGCAGACTGTAAATCTGCTGGCTTACGCCTTCGGTGGTTCGAATCCATCTTTGCCCACATTCTTTTCAAGAAATAATCGCGGAAGTAGCTCAGTTGATAGAGCATTAGCCTTCCAAGCTGAGGGTCGCGGGTTTGAGTCCCGTCTTCCGCTCTAAAGAAATCCAATTAATTGGATTTCTTTTTTTATATAGCAAACAAACCACAAAACCAATATAACACTAAAACGTGACTTTACCGATAAATCTACTCATTTAGATTCTATTTTTTCAAAAACTGTTCTCCATTCCATTGATAAGACAAGGGGTGAATAAACAGCCTCAATTTATCCCCAGTACCCTTATCCATATAATCAGGAGTAGTAAACGTAAAAGTCAATGCATCATCCGAAGCATTAAAATCAGCCCTAACAAGCAGCATATCAGCATATCTACGTACACTTTCCAATTGATAGGAAGATAACGAATCAGAAGGAGTAATAAAGAAATCATTTAGCTGAGGTAAATTTATAAAGGATTTGTCTTTCGAAGAAATCTCTTTCCATGATGTCGAATAAAACTTGAGCGAACTATCACAAGCTGGCGCACAAGCTGTAGACACAACACATATCACCTTTGTAGAATCATTAACCGTAAGCAATTTCATCTGCCAAGTTGTTTCCTGTGAGAGCCGAACACGAATATAATCTTTGCTCATCTCTGTCATCTCGGAAATACTATCAAATCGATTTTGAACTTTTGCTTTCATATGGCTGTTCAGAAAATCAATACAATCAGCTCGGTTATTATGAGTAAGCAACGGACAAAGCGAATCAGGCATATCTATAAATGTTTTTTTAGCATTTTGTGCATATGACGAAAGCGGCAAGCACAGACCTGAAACAACTAACGATATACCACACATGTCAGCAAATAAACTTCTAAATATTTTTTTCATTTTAAATTTCTTTATTTATATCATTCTTTTACATCATATCACCCGATATTTTCCTTTATTTTGTCCCCAAATATAAGAATATCATACCGATTAATACCAATATCAAATCAATTGCTTTACTTTTTAAATTCTTTTCACGAAAGAACAACGCACCGCAAATAAAAGAAACCATCACGCTCGACCTTCGAACCATAGATACGATAGATATCATCGAACCGCCAAAACTCAAAGCATAAAAGTATGCAAAATCGGCAGCCGAAAGGAATATTGAAATTAATACAATTGTCCAACTCCAATGAAAAGGAGTAGTAAACTTTCTATGAGGCCACCACAAAAGCATCAAAACAGGACACATAATAAACATTTGGTAAACATTGTACCACGATTGCACAAGCATGGGATTAAACCGCGTCATCAAATATTTGTCATAGAGACCGCTAATGGCTCCCATTATTGCAGCGATCACAATAAAATAGATCCATTTGTCGTGTTTGAAATCGATACCCTCTTTCTTGCCCGACCGGCTAAGCATAAAGAATGAACAAACAGCCAACAACACACCTACCCACTGATAGAGATTGAGTCGCTCACCGAAAATCAACATGGCACCGACCAACACCATCACCGGACGGGTAGCATTGATAGGCCCGACAATAGTAAGAGGCAAATGTTTCATTCCAAAATAACCGAACACCCAAGATGAAAGCACAATAAACGACTTCACGATAATATATTTATGTACTTCCCAACCGGCAACAGGCACATTGAATATCGTTCCATCAAGTATCTGCGGAACAAATGCCGAAATAAATATAAATGGAAGGAATATCAAACTTGAAAATAAAGTATTCAAAAATAAAACCGGCAATACAGCATTACCCTTTAACGACTGTTTTTTAAATACATCATAAAAGCCAAGTAACATGGCCGAAAGAAAAGCTAAAAGTAACCACATATCTACATCTATTTTTCAATAAATAAGCAAGTTGGATATTCAATATCCACTAAAAACAATCCTTGTCCCGGAACAGACATTCCCGCTTTACAACGATCCCTTTGTTCTATCACACGTCGAAAACCATCTATTGTCAACTTACCACGCCCTACTTCAATTAATGTTCCCACGATAGCACGGACCATATTACGCAAAAATCTATCGGCACGAATCGTAAACACCCAGTTTGAGTCATCCGTACGGACCCATTCCGCCTGCATAATATGGCAATTGTTAGTCTTCGCATCAGTATGTAGCTTACTGAAACTTGTAAAATCCACATAATTGAGCAATAATGCGGCAGCCTCATTCATTT
>JALNVG010000277.1 GCA_023227685.1 Bacteroidaceae bacterium | reverse complement strand
GATCTGTCAAAAATCGAATCGAACAAAATGAAACTATCCTATACGGACGTTGAACTTTTGCCTTTAATGCAGGAGCTTTATAGTAATAAATCATGTTCTGTTTCCGCAAATGTATCTTTTCAATTAAAGCACTGTGAAAACATTGTTCTCTATACGGATCGAATCCGTTTAATCCAAATACTTGAAAATCTTTTAGACAATGCATTTAAGCATACGCAACAAGGGTACATCCATTTCGGATATGAAACTACAGTGAATGACGTATATTTCTTTGTTGCTGATACCGGAGATGGTATTCCTGAAGACAAATTAGACACCATTTTCGGAAGATTTATGCAACTAAACATGTGGAGTAAAGGTTTCGGACTCGGACTCTCCATATGTAAGGGACTGGTTACGCTCTTAGGCGGTAAAATAGGTGTCTCTTCCAGCATTGGTAAAGGATCTCTCTTTTGGTTTACAATTCCTATAACAACAAACAAAAACAGTTGATCCATGAAAATATCTTTACTAACATTCGCGATCTTCCTTTTATCGATTATCAATATCGATGCTGTGAAAATAAGCAATCATGATCTTCCTGTTTCTGCATGTCATTTAGCAGACAGCTTCCGTCTGCAGACTCTTGAAAAATCAGCAATGGAGCATGTTATCCAAAATATCGACAAGACTTATATTGACGCCCTATTAGGAGAAGCGCAAAAACAGCATAACAATAAATATATAGGTAAAGCGTATTTCCTATATGCAGAAATCTATTATAATATAAATTATGACAGCATGCGTTACTATATACGTAAAGGTGAACCATTTCTTCTTAAATCAGGCATGTATGAAGAAGCTTTCAGAATGAGAGGCTGGAACATTTATTCTTTAGTTAATGAGGGGAGAAACGAACTTGTCCTACCGGAAGTACAAGCTATGATCGCCTTAGCACGCAAAATACATTATCCTAATGGAGAAGAAATAGCAAATCACGCATTAGCAAATTTTTATCTAAACACAGGCATGCAAGAAGAAGGCATTCGATTATATAATGAATCTTTAGTTCATATGACTAAACGAGGGGCACCCATTAAACGAAGGATTTACGTCTTACGGCAACTAATAAATAAGGACAACAATACAGTCCGACATTTTAAGCATCTAAAAACATGGAACAGTTATATTGAAGAATGCGAATCAAAGGGGATCTACAAGATTGACGAAATTTATACGGTTGATGTAATGAGAATCATCTATTATCACTGCTTATGCTTATCTGCATATGAAAAGAAGAATGCTGGCAACATGCTTCAATACTTACTATTATCAGGAAAAATTATAAAGGATAAAAACCTGGTCAATGAAATCAACGGCCTAAATGATCTATGGATCAAATATTATCTGCTGACTAAAAATCCGGAAAAAGGTCTGGCTATATGCGAACAACAATTAAACACATACCAAAAATCACATATGGGTGTTGAATATTCAGGTACCCTAGAAGCCAAAAGTCAACTACTGATGATGACCGAAAAAAAAGCTGAAGCTCTTAAATGCTACCAGCAATTTGTCAAAATAACGGATTCCTTAC
The DNA here is from genome assembly GCA_023227685.1 of Bacteroidaceae bacterium. Lineage (GTDB taxonomy): Bacteria > Bacteroidota > Bacteroidia > Bacteroidales > Bacteroidaceae > JALNVG01. Next base: position 1,476 of record JALNVG010000277.1, on the reverse strand, counting down.
GGACAACCGCTTTCTATCAATCATTAAAATCATTAGACAATCAGAGGAAGTTTGATCAGCTGGAACTCAAAAACAAACAACTAAAACTTGCCTCTTCTAGGTATCATTACAAAATGATGATTATGAAATATGATTTCACTATTTTAGCTATGATATGTATCTTAATGATAGTTATCATTATATATGCTCGTCGTGGTTTCGTTGAATCAAAGAAGGCCCAATTCAAAGCAGAGGAAGCAGACCAAATAAAATCAGCATTCTTGGCGAACATTAACCATGAGATACGAACGCCGCTAAATGCTATTGTAGGGTTTTCGCAATTGATTGTTGACGAAAAAGATTCAGAAGCCAGAAAGCAATACTCTGAAATTATACTCAGTAATAACGAAAAGTTACAACAATTAATTGGAGATGTCTTAGATTTGTCTAAAATTGAATCAAACAGTGTAAAGATCAGTTTCAGCAGTATCGATTTATTGTCGCTTATGGAGACTATATACTACTCCATCTTACCAAAGATTCCAACAGGTGTTACATTGCAAATGAAATCTTGTCATAATTTTATCATATACAGCGACCCTCTTTGCCTGACACAAATCATAACCCATTTATTGAAGCATGCAATTCAAAATACGCATAAAGGATATATTCGTTTCGGATACCAAATGAAAGAAAATAAGATTTTGTTTTCTGTAGAAGACACCAGTGAAGGCATTCCTAAAGACAAAATAAGTACAGTCTTTGAATACTCATATCAGTTTAATCAATGGAGCAATACAGATTTAAGCCTCGCTATTTGTAAAGGATTGACAATGCTATTAGGTGGAAGCATTTCTTTAGAATCGACATTAGGCAAAGGATCAACCTTCTTTGTTACTTTGCCCGTCAATAAAAAAGAAGAGGAAAACAAAAACAAAACTTAGCGAATGCACAAAATATCCGATTAACAGGTATCCGGAATAAAAAAAAAGAAAAACAGTTTTACAAACACATACAGAAAAACCTCAGAACTCTGTCTCAATTCAAACACGATGGTGTATTTTATGGAACATATCAAAATTGACTTCTTTTTATGTTCAAATAAAAGATTTTTTATAATTATGTTATCGTACACACATAAAAAGACTATATTTGCCAATAAAAATAGAACTACTAAAATTAATGATATGAAGCAGTCTAGAAGAACATTTTTAAAAGAGGGTTTGGCAGGAACACTTCTGTTAGGTACTTCCAATCTGATAGGAGCATCACCTCTTCCAGATCCAGCAAAACCAAAGGTTGTAAAAGCCGTTAATCCATTCCATTTAGGGATGGCAGGGTATACATTTGTTAATTTTGACCTCGATACTACGTTAAAGACGATGGAGCGTTTAGATATTCATTATCTTTGCATCAAGGATTTCCATTTGCCGCTGAATTGTACTGACGAGCAAATACAGGCATTCAAAGACAAATGTGGAGCTCACAAAGTAACCG
>JALNVG010000276.1 GCA_023227685.1 Bacteroidaceae bacterium | reverse complement strand
GCAGTCGTAATTTTTATTTGAAATTTATTTATTTTTGTTTTAGGGTTTTCCTCTTTTGAATCGTTTTATATATAGATTGGGAATTTTGATTATAAGGATGGATAAGGAATTATTACAACAATATATTATTGGTGATGCAACTCAAGAAGAAAAGGAAGTTGTAGCATCCTGGATTGATGCAGACGAATCAAACATGAAAGAATATCTTGCTTTACGCAAGCTTTATGTATTTACTCTTTGGAATAAAGATCAAATCCAAGCGTCTTCAGCAGTCTCTCATAGCAAAAAGTCTTCTCTTTACTATTTCAGAGAAGCCTTAAAGATTGCAGCTGTTTTTATTTTTGCTTTTTTTATTGCATACTTTTGTATCTATTATAGCCAAACGGCACGGCAGAAGTCTGTTCTACAAACTATATATGTTCCTGCAGGGCAACATGCGGAGCTTACGCTTGCCGATGGTACTCATGTATGGCTTAATGCAAAGACAAAATTCTCGTTCCCAACAAATTTTGAGGTTTCCAATCGTAATGTTTCATTAGATGGCGAAGCCTATTTTGACGTCACGCACGACTCAAAAAGGCCATTTATTGTCAAGGCGGGGAAATATAGCGTACAAGTATATGGGACGGAATTTAATGTTAATGCTTATTCTGGGAAATCTATTTTTGAAACCGCATTGCTGAAAGGATCTGTCCGTGTGGGGGAAACCAATAAACGGGCGAATTCATTAATGCTGCAACCAGGGTATAAAGTAGCAGTAAAGAATGATCGTTTTGTAAAATCACCTATAACTCAATATAGCTATTTTAAATGGAAAGAAGGGTTGATATGTTTTGATGATAATACGATTGGGGAAATGCTTAATAAGCTGGAACTTTATTTTGACGTTCATTTTATTATTAAAAATGCTCATATCATAAATCAGCGTTATACGGGTAAGTTCCGTGGAAATGATGGCGTTGAGCAAGTTTTAAAAACCTTGCAACTCCGTTCGAAATTTAAATATGAGTTTGATGATGACCGAGATGTAGTAACGATAAACTGATATATTAACATTTAAAGTAAGCTGCCTATGTAACACAAAACAACATGAAGAGCATAAAAGTCGGTACGTGTTGGAAGCGCATACCGACTTAGGTGTAATACCAGACTTCTTTAATTATCTAAGTATTAACTAAAATAACAATTGTAAATGTATGAAGAATAATTTATACAGGGATGATGTTTTCCCATTATTTTGGACCAATAAACATATATTACGTATCATGAAAACAATTTTTATATTTTTGTTCGTTTTCATTTCTGGAATTTTTGCTACTGAAGCCGAATCACAAGTATCTAAAGTTTCTATATCGAAAAGCAATGTAAGAATTCTTGAAATGATTGATGAGATTGAACATCAGACCGATTATTTATTTATTTATAATAAAAATGAGGTGGATGTGAATCGCAAAGTCTCCGTGCATGCAACAAATGAACCGGTCGCACAAGTACTTCATAATATATTTGGACGTACAGATATTGTGTATGCAATGGAAGGGAATAGCATCATGTTAATGAAGAAAAAGAAAGAGGCAAGTGAACCCATTTCTACTGAGTCCTTCCAGCAAAGAGGAAAGAAAATAACGGGGATTGTATTGGATGAATCAAAAGAACCGATAATTGGAGCGAATATAATTGTTAAAGGAACTTCTCAGGGTGTTATTACGGATACTCAAGGTTCATTTAGCATTGAAGTTCCGATCGGTGCCAATATTCAAGTTTCTTATATAGGCTATGCAGATAAAACATTCCAGGTAGGCAAGGAATCCAGTTATAGGATAATTTTGTCTGAAGCAACGGAGGCATTAAATGAAGTAGTTGTGACAGCCCTGGGTATTTCCCGTGAAAAGAAGGGATTAGGTTATGCCACTCAAGAAATTAAAACAGGGGCTTTAGAAAATAAAAACTCGAACCTTGTCAGTATGTTGAGCGGTAAGGTTGCCGGCTTGAATATAAATACCGGCGCTGTGGCCGGTGCAGGTAGCCGTATTTCAATTCGTGGTGAAAGATCGCTAAGTGCCGGTCCTTCTTCGCCCTTATTTGTGATTGATGGTATACCGATTGGTTCTGGAGCAGGTTCTCAGACAAGTAGTGCTGAAATTAATGAGATCAGTTCAAATGATATTGAAAGCATGAATGTCCTGAAAGGTGCTGCCGCTTCTGCTCTTTATGGATCTGCAGCCGCTAATGGAGCTATTATTATCACAACCAAAAAAGGAAAAAAAGGAAGTGGATTGGGCATTTCTTATAGCGGTACGTTTTCTAGAGAGACACCTTTAATCTTACCAAAACTGCAAGATCAGTTCGGGCAGGGCAAGAATGGAATCTATGAAGGTGGTAATTTTGGTAGTTCAAGTGGATATTATCCGTCAGGAAAGAACGATAATTATGATGAAAGCTGGGGGCCGCGTTTTATGGGGCAAAAAATGATTTTGTTTGATTCTCCTACAACAAATGGTTACCGTGCCGGCGATACCTATCTTTCTCCTGAAATACGTGGTGAAGCCATTGCTTCGGATTGGGTGGCACATCCTAATAATATACGAGATTATTTTGATCATGGAACGACTCGCATTAATAGCATTGCTTTGAGTAATAGTATAAATGGACAGACGTTCCGTATAGGTTATACGAATACGAAACAAGATGGTCTGACTCCAAATAATAATATCAACAGACATTCATTCAATTTGAATAATTCGATTGAACTAAATAAATGGATGAGTGCTGATGTTGTAGTCAATTATACAAAAACAAACAGAACGAATGTCCCAACTTTGGGTTACGGAAAGGATGTATCACCTATGTATTTTTTCTGTTGGATGCCTCAGAGTCATAATATAAACAGTTTGAAGGAATATTGGCAACGTGGGGGTCTGGAAGGTACTCGTCAGTTTCAGAATATGGCTTCTTATAATAATCCTTATTTCGTGATGTATGAAATGGCAAGTGCTTCAGAGACTCATCGTTTCTTTGGAAAACTAGGTATTAATATAAAACCGATGGAAGGATT
>JALNVG010000275.1 GCA_023227685.1 Bacteroidaceae bacterium | reverse complement strand
TCGTCTATTTATTAACTTAGGGAAAATGGATAATTTCTTCCCCAAAGAACTTATCGGTCTACTTAACAGCAACACTCGCAGCCACGTAGAATTAGGACGCATTGACTTAATGAAAAACTTTTCATTCTTTGAAGTAGATGAAAAGGAACTAAATAATGTTCTCAAAGGCATGAACCATTCAGAATGGAATGGAAGAACAGTCTCTGTAGAGGTAGCCGACGAAGGTGACGGAAAAAAAGAAAAGAGCGGAGATTCTCCACGTAGCACCAGATTTTCAGATAGAAGCCGTGGAACTTTTAGAGGAGAAAGAAAGCCTTGGACAGATAAGAAAAAGGCTGAAAGGCCCAATTTTAACAAAGCCGAAGAAACTACTACACCCGAAAATACTACCGACGATTCGAAAGATCAAAATGACTGGAAAAAATTCTTCAGTGATGAGAAACCAGACTTCAGCGAAGAAGGATGGGCACGCAGAAAACCCAAAAAGAAAGAATAACAACTTTCCTATAAAAGTTTATACATAAAAGAGAGATTCCCGCAAACTTTACAAAAGCTTACGGGAATCTCTCTTTTATGATATTATTCTTAATACTCTTCTCATCGCGTAATATTCAATTCCTGCATCAAATTATCAGCCTTTCCATACTTATCTATAACAAAAAGCACATAGCGTATATCCACTCCTATGCATCGCTGTAATTGTGCATTATAAGCAACGTCTCCACTCATACCTTCCCAATTCCCATCAAAAGCCAATCCCATAAGTTGCCCTTTTTCATTAAACATAGCACTGCCTGAATTTCCACCGGTAATATCATTATTTGTGATAAAACAAACATCCATATTGCCCTTATCATCAGCATACCGTCCGAATTGACGAGAAGAAAGTAAAGAAAGTACCTTGGGACCCACAGCAAAATCAATATCACCCAGATGCAGTTTTACTTTCTTCAATAAACCTTCCACAGTAGTGTGATCATCATAATATATGCCGTCTCGAGGCGAATATCCACAAACGCTTCCGAAACTAAGCCGCATCGTTGAATTAGCATCGGGATAGAAATTCCGTTTATCATACATTTTTCGAATAACAGCATTAAGTAATCTTTCGCTACGATCAATCTCCCTGGAGACATCAGAAATACCCTGGCTCATCTCAAAGTATTTCACAATCAAATCAATACCAAATTCCACTGCCGGATCCTTATATATATCAAACGTAGAATCCCTTTCAAGGAATCGTTTTAAGCCCATTGGTGAAGATAATTGAGAATGGGCATACAAAGAGTCGGCATAGAGTTGCACATTGCCGTGATAAACAGTATCTATGACCTGATAAGCACAAGGAAGATAAATGGAATCAACGCTCAATTGATATTTTTTAAGCAAAGCCACAAAAACTTCCTTATCAATGGAAGTATCCATATTGCCATATTGCTCAACAAGCTTATTGAGATGTTCAGCCACCGCCTTAGGCTTATCATCAAAATCAAAGTTCATAAGATCCAATGCCAATTGTATAAGTTCGGGACCATTCAAAAAGGTTTCCGCAAAATAATTAATCGCACGGGTTGTCTGATACCGTTTAGCATAATTTTCTTTCAAAGAAGCCAATAAATTTCTATACTTCTTTTCCGAAGGATTCTCATTTATCCATTTTTGTAGCTGTTCTTCGGCCTTTTGTTTCTTTTTGACTACATCCAAATTCCGAAGAGCTTTGTTCATGCCGATACTATTCTTCCAGAAATTAGAACTCTCATCGTATTTAGCCGCATATTTCAGATTGGTAGCCTCATCTTTATCCATTTCACGCTTCCAAATAGCTTGCTTTACGTTGCGTACATCAATCATCGGTCGGTTGATACAAGTTATCTTTTCTTCAACACCATAAGAAGATAGATAGCGCTCAGTGACTCCCGGATAACCGATAGTCATACTAAACGAACCTTCTTTATACCCATCAAGCGAAATTGGTGCTACATATTTAGGATGATACGGTACATTATTCGGTGAATAATTGGCCGGTCGATTCAAAGAATCAGCATAAATACGAAAAACGCTGAAATCACCCACATGCCGTGGCCACATCCAATTATCCGTATTCCATCCAAATTTCCCAATAGAAGAAGGAGGTGCAAAAACAAGACGAATATCGGTAAAATCACGATAAACAGATAACCAAAATTCATTACCTCCATAAAAAGTATCAACAACGCCAACCAATGTAGAGTCTTTTTTCCCGATTTCACCGATGATTACACTCTTTACAGAATCTATGGCTGCCGTACGTGCCAACTCATTCATAGAAACATTGATTGCCTTTAAAACCCGCCTGGTGACATTCTTCGTCGAAATCAAAAACCTGACATACAATTCAAGATTGGGTAATTCCTCTTGATGATTATGTGCAATAAATCCGTCTTTGAGATAATCATGCTCAACTGTAGAATGTTGTCGGATACAATTAAACCCGCAATGATGATTTGTAAAAACCAATCCATCCTCCGACACAACAACACCCGAACAAAATCCGCCAAAACTGACAACAGCATCCTTTAAGGACGGATGCTTTAGATTATACAACTGACTCGCTGGTATTTGCAATCCGAGTTCTTTCATCGCCTGACAAGCTTGTTTGTTTTTTGCTAAGTTACCAATTAGCCACATCCCCTCATCAGCTTTTACAAGAGAAGAAAATAAAAAAAGAATAAAGACAAGAACAAAGGACTTCGTTTTCATTAATTACAGATCTAAAGATTAACGCATTGTTTTACTCAACTATCAAGCGGAGATTTTTTACACCTAACCGAGCCTTTACCCATTCGGATATCTTGTGCTTTTCTTTTTCCGTAGGCCGTTTAGAAGACTTTAAGACAGCAAAAGTAACGGTATCGGTTCTCATCAAATCAGCAGAAGTTTCATAAGCTTGTGATATAGATAAGAAAGAAACTGAAGGGTAAAAGACTTTCAATTCGGGTATAATTGTACGACTGATGCCTGCAAACTTTTTGTATTTTGTCAATGATAGATTCAAACTGTCAATCTGCCTTTGCTGAATATTCAGCTGTCGT
>JALNVG010000274.1 GCA_023227685.1 Bacteroidaceae bacterium | reverse complement strand
AGGAAAATTGGGGATGTCTTTATAATTAAATTCATAATGTTCAGTAATTTCTGTTGCCAGATTACCTAATCCTGTTCCCAAGATAATAGCTGTCTCAGGGTTTGTGTGCATCCTCTGACGGAGGAATGCTGCTGTTTCTTTGATTTTTTCTAACATAATCTGTTATTAGTATATTAAATTCTTGTTGCTTTTCTTGTAAAAATGCTACTTCAATCGGTAGTTCATAGATGTTAGACTTGAGTGTTTGATTCAAAGAAGGTAGGTTCTTTAATCGTACAGCATCTTTTTCGGTTGTAATGATGAGGCTTGTATTCTTATTCTTTAATTGTTGGTATTGCTTCTCTATTTCTTCTACATCTTTTTTAGTAAACTGATGATGATCGGGGAAACGGAGTAATTTGATATGTGATGTATATTTACGTAATTCTTCTATCATCGGTGCGGGAGAGGCAATGCCGGTTACGAGCAGTATCTCATCTTCGGAGGTTAGGGTTGTCAGTTGCAGTTCTTTCTTAGAAGTTGCTTCCGGAAACACGGCCCGGAGATTTTTGTATTGAAAGGTTGAAAAAAACAGATGCTGATATGGAAACAATTTCAGATTTTGTTTAATGATATTGCATTCAATGGGCTTGATATTATGAGGACATTTGGTTACAATAACGATTTGTGCCCTACTTTTGCCTTGCTTTGATTCCCGAAGCATCCCTACGGGTAATATGCGATCGTTGCTAAAAAGCCGATGATAATCGGTCAGCAGTATCGATAAGCCTGGCTTTACATAACGATGCTGAAAGGCGTCATCCAACAAAACGACTTCTATTTGGGGGCTCTTGATGGTAAGCAATTGTTCAATGCCTTCGCATCGGCTTTCATCTACGGCAATTGTCGTATTTGGGAATTTACGGTGCATCTGATAAGGCTCATCGCCTATTTGAGTTGTCTCGCTTTTGTCTGAAGCCAATACAAAACCTTTGGTTTTTCTCTTATATCCACGACTCAATACGGCTACTTTCATGTGCTGATTTAGTAGCCGGATTAAATACTCGGTGTGGGGTGTTTTACCTGTGCCGCATGCCGCAAGATTGCCTATGCTAATGACCGGAATATCGAATCTTTTTGATTTGAGTATTCCACAATCGAAGCATTTGTTGCGGGTATCGGTTACTATTTGGTATAAACCGGATAAGGGGCCAAAGATTTTATGTAAGCTCAGATTCTCATTCATCGGCAATACCTATTTAATGTTCAATCCGAAGGGTAAGCGTGCCTGTATCGTATTACGGCTTTTAATATTATTGAGTAACATAAATTCATCATAGAAAGAACCGAGCTGATTCTTCAATAGATGCGCCTTGATATAGTTGTCGGGTGCCTCTTTGGTTAAAGTGGTCAGGAGACTTTCGGGTTTTGGATAAGAAATTGTGGTGTAATTCTTTATGCCTGCCTTTTGTGCTGCGACGTTAACCGCTAAATTCATACCGCCTATCATGTCAACCAGACCAAGTTTCTTGGCTGTCGTGCCCGACCAGATATGTCCTTGTGCAATTTTCTTGATTGCATCAGCTGTCTTGTGTCTGCCCTCGGCGCAACGGTCAATGAATGTTTCGTAATTTTCATTGATATTCATTTGGAACAGCGCTTTTTCTTCTTCTGTCAGGGGGCGGGTGATGTTGCCGAATCTGCTGAACTTATTGGTCTTGACTTCATCAAAGTTTACGCCGATTTTCTGAGTTAATCCGCTGATATTGGGTATCATACCGAATATTCCGATAGAACCGGTGATGGTGTTGGGTTCGGCAATGATGGTGTCGGCAATACAAGAAATGTAATATCCGCCTGATGCGGCATAATCACCCATGGATACGATGACGGGCTTCTTTTCTTTAAGTTCTTTGATGGCGTGCCAGATCTGTTCGGAAGCAAAAGCACTACCACCGGGGGAGTTAATCCTCAATACTACAGCTTTTACATTTTTGTCTTCTTTTAAGCGGCGTAAGTCTTTAACCATTGTGCTTCCAACGATGCCATCATCGGAAATAGAACTTGACGGTTGGTCTGTAATATCGCCTGAGGCATAATAGATAGCCAGAATATTTCCGCTTTTATCTTTGGGGACATTCTTCTTGATATTGATCATATCATCAAGCCCAAGTATATTTAAGTGATCGTCTTTATCTATATCCATCTTCTTTTTTATATAGTCGCGGACGTCGTTCTGATAGATTAACGTATCGGCTAAGCCACATTTCACACTTTCTTCGGAGGGATAAAACATCAACATCTTATCGGCCAGTTTATTTAATTTTTGAGGAGCGATATGGCGTGATTTGGAAACGTCGCTAACTACTTGTCCCCAAATGGATCCGAGGCATGCTGTGAGTTGTTCGCGATTGGCCGGACTCATTTTTGTAGAGGTGAATGTTTCAACGGCCGATTTATAGGTGCCTACTTTGAAGATCTGCATCTCGATGCCGACCTTTTTCAGCATGTTTGTGTAATATACGGTTGAGGTACTTAATCCATACCATTCGAGCATTCCTTTAGGATTGAGGATGACTTTGTCTGCTACGCTTGAAAGATAATAAAGACCTTGAGTATAATTGTCGCTATAGGTGATGATAAATTTGCCGCTTTTCTTGAAATCCAATAAGGCATTTCTTATGGCTTCAATAGATGCGTATGATGTATTTAGCGATCCTGCTTTGATATAGATGCCTTTGATGTTAGTATTTTCTTTTGCCTTTTTGATGGAAGCAAGGATATCGTCCAATCCATAAGTGTTTGTTTCATCTTGATTGAGGAAATGTATAATCTCTGCTAAATCCTGACGTTGTATATGCTCTTTGAGTGTACCATTAAGATTAAGCATCATGATGGAATTCTTTTTTACTTCCGTTTCTCCGCTACTGGTGGAGGAGGATATTATTCCGAATAATGTTACAAGACCAATGAGGAATATTATTATTCCTGTTAAAATTAAACCTGTAACGGTTGCTAGAGTGAATTTGAAGAAATCTTTCATTGTTTCTTTATTTTAATGAACTAATATAATGCAAATTTATTAAATATAGTCT
>JALNVG010000273.1 GCA_023227685.1 Bacteroidaceae bacterium | reverse complement strand
TGTTGACAATATCGTCCATATGTTCTATCGTGCAGTTCAACTCGGCAACCACTCTACAATTGGTTACTGTAAGCTAAACGGTCCGCTAAAAATTGCTGAACGGTGTATAAAACCTATTCTTTCTCCTGAATTTGATTATGAATCGGAAGGTCTCGAGGATCCACGTATCGTGAAAATTGACGATGTGTATTATATGACTTATACCGCTTATGATGGAACAAATGCACGAGGGGCTTTGGCTACTTCTACAGATTTAATTCATTTTAAGAAACAAGGACTTCTCGTTTCTTCTTTTACTTATTCAGAATTTATGAATTTAATTGAACTGAATGCCAAAAACAACAAGAACGGTGGCCTTGATTATAAATCTTATTTTCAAGAGACGGACCTTGAAAAGAAATTTATCTTGTGGGATAAGAATGTAGTTTTCTTTCCACGAAAAATAAATGGAAGTCTTACGTTTTTGCATCGGGTCAAACCTGGAATTCAAATTGCATCCGTTAAGAATATTGAAGATTTGACTTCTGATTATTGGAATGATTATTTTTGTCATTTTGAAGATCATATTCTGATGAGCCCTATATATAAACATGAATCGAATTATATTGGCAGCGGTTGTCCGCCCATTGAAACAAAAGATGGATGGCTATTAATTTATCATGGAGTGAGGAGAGATGATCAAAATAACAAAGGATTGGTTTATTCGGCATGTGCTGCTTTACTTGACTTGAATGACCCTTCGAAAGTGTTAGCTCGCTTGCCGAATGCTTTGTTCACGCCCGAATATGAATGGGAAACACATGGAGAAGTTAATAATGTATGCTTCCCAACGGGAACGGCCGTATTTGGTGACACTTTATACATCTATTATGGTGCGGCTGATTCATACATTGCATGTGCATCGTTGAAACTTTCGGATTTGGTAGAAGAATTAGTTTCACTTTCTGCTAAAAATAAAATTGAGGTTTTATTTATTACTTCTTATCCACCAAGAGAATGTGGTATCGCTACTTATTCACAAGATTTGATTACGGCATTGAACTCTAAGTTCAGCAATTCGTTATCAATTAATGTTTGTGCTTTGGAAACAAGTGGTATGAATTACAACTATCCCAAAGAAGTAAAATACACTTTTGACACATCAAAGGCCTCCTCTTATATAAGTTTAGCTGAAAAAATCAATAAAGATACAACAGAAATTGTTTTGATTCAACATGAATTCGGCTTCTTTAAAACTCAAGAAGAGTTATTTATTCAATTTTTACATAAGATTGATAAACCTGTGGCTATTGTTTTTCACACGGTACTTCCTCATCCAAAAGAAAATTTAAAATTGGAAGTGAAGAATATAGTTTCGGCTTCTAAATATATCATTGTCATGACAAATACGTCAGCAAAAATATTAATTACTGATTATGGCATTCCAGAGGATAAAATAAAGGTAATTGCACATGGGACGCATTTGGTATCTCGTTTGAGTAACGATTTTTTAAAAGAAAAATACAATTTGACAGGACGGAAAGTACTTACCACTTTTGGTTTGCTTTCTTCCGGCAAAAGTATTGAAACCACCTTAGATGCCTTACCTATAATAATAAAACAATTTCCGGAAATTATTTTTCTGATAATAGGGAAGACGCATCCCGAAGTGGTAAAACATGAAGGAGAAGCTTATAGAAGAAGCCTTGAACAAGAAGTGAAAAAATTGGGAATTCAAGATCATGTGAAGTTTATCAACAAATATTTAGATTTGTCCACTCTGCTTGAATATTTACAATTAACCGATATTTATCTCTTTACGACCAATGATCCGAATCAGGCTGTCAGCGGTACATTCGCCTATGCCATGAGTTGCGGTTGTCCCATTATTTCGACTCCTATACCTCATGCAAAAGAAGTTTTAACAAAAAAGAACGGAATTATTATTGATTTTCAAAATTCAAGACAATTGGCTGAAGGTGTTATTTATTTGCTCAATAATGAACCTTTACGAAAAAGTATTATCAGTGACACTTTGCAGAAAATTGCATCTACAGCTTGGGAAAATTCAGCTGTGGCTCATACAATGTTATTTGAATCAATGTCGGGAAATCGTATGGATATTAAATATAATTTGCCGGAGATAAAGTTTGATCATTTGAAAGCTATGACAACCGACGTAGGAATTATTCAGTTTTCAAAGCTCAATCAACCGGATATTGAATCGGGATATACGCTTGATGATAATGCACGGGCTTTGGTGGCAACATGTATGTATTTCAAATTAACCGAAGACAAAAAACAGCTTGATGACATCGCCAAATATCTTGCGTTCATCAAATTCTGTCAACAACCCAACGGTGATTTTTTAAATTATGTGGATAAGAAACAAACTTTTACGGATCAGAATCAGGAAGTCAATTTGGATGATTCTAATGGACGAGCCTTTTGGGCATTGGGATACGTGGTTTCGTTGAAAGGTGTTTTGCCTGAAGCTATCATAGAGGATGCAATCTCTATTTTCGAGAAAGCATTGCTAAAGATGAAGCAGATAAGATCTCCCCGAGCTATGGCTTTCGGTATAAAAGGAATATTCTATTTTGATAAAGGCGAAAAAGCCATCACTCATTTGGACTTATTGAAAACATATGCAGATCGATTGCTAAAGATATACAGGCGTGAATCGACTGATACTTGGAAATGGTATGAACGTAATTTGACTTATGCTAACAGCGTTTTGCCTGAGGCGATGCTATATAGTTGGTTGATGACCGGAGAAAGTAGTTATAAAGACATTGCCTGCACGTCATTTCAATTCCTGTTGTCACTGATTTTCAACAAAAATGGAATTGAAGTAATTTCAAATAAAGGATGGTTGCAAAGAGGACAAAAGAAAGCCGCCCGTTTTGGTGAACAGCCAATTGATGTTGCCTATACCATTATAACACTGAGTGCATTTTATGATGCATTTAAGGAAGAAGAGTATCATCAAAAGATGGAGATAGCATTCAATTGGTTCTTAGGCAAAAACCGATTGCATCAGATTGTATATAATCCATGTACCGGCGGATGTTATGACGGATTAGAAGAAACACATG